>CAZQKV010000028.1:0-8461 GCA_964593995.1 Candidatus Woesearchaeota archaeon | reverse complement strand
TGGTCCGTCCTTGCAAACATAAACATCTTGTATTAGGCACCTGTTACAAATTCCAAGCCCGCATTCCATTCTTCTTTCTAATGACCAATAAATTTGGTTGTTATCTAATCCAAGTTTATTAAGGACTTGCGTAACTGACTTCATCATTATTTCTGGACCGCACATTACTGCAATTCTATTTTCTTTTTTTGGAGGAAATTTATTTATTGTTTCATGTACAAATCCTTGTTTATATGAACCTGATTTTTCTTTTTTATCTAATGTAATAGTAACATTAAATTTTTTTTGCCATTGTTTTATTTTCTCTTTTAGTAAAATGTAGTTTTTGTTTCTAAATCCAAAGTAAATTATGATTTGTTTAAATTTTTCCTTATTTTGTTCTATATAGCTTATTAAGGAAGTTATTGGAGCAATGCCTGTTCCCCCTGCTATGAGGATGAGATTTTTGTTTTCAAGTTTTTTTATTGGAAATCCTTTTCCATAGGGTCCCCTTATATAAAGAAGATCTTTAGGTTTTAGTCTAAATAATGCAGATGTTAGGTTTCCTGCTTTTTTTATTAGTAAGTTAATTTCTTGATTATTAAACAAGCAAGATGCTAAAGGGCATTCTCCAATCCCAGGCAAGGAGACTTCAAGGAACTGTCCTGGTTTTGGATTTAAGTTGGATTTTATTTTAAATAATTTTACTTCTTTGTTAATTGTTTTTATTTCAATTATTTGAAAAGGTTTTGGCAAGTATGCCATTTTATTTATTTTATTTTTTCCTTTTTGTTTTATTTAATAAGTTGATTGTTTCAATCCAATCGATATGGGTTGGGCAGACTCTTAAGCATCTTCCGCATCCTACACACATATATTTTCCTTTTTGTTTTTTAAAATAATCAATTTTATGATAAACAAAATGTTTAAATCGAGATAGTCTTGAATCTCTGAAAATTTTGCCTCCGGCAACTCTTGAAAAAGATTTTAATTGGCAAGAGGCAGATGAGCGGATTCTGTTAATTGGATTAAGATTAATTGATAGGTTATCTTTAATATTAAAGCAATTGCAAGTTGGGCAGTAAACTGTGCAGGCGCCACAAGAAAGGCATTTACTTGAATCTGTTTCCCATATTTTGTTTTTATATTCTGATTCAATATTTTTATTTTTGAGTATTTTTGTATTTTTGTGTTTTAAAATGATTTCTTTTTTTGCTGTTGGCAGATCGTTAATAATTTTTGCTCCTTTTTCAGAACCAATTGAAATATAGTAATTATTTTCATAGGGATAAAAAAATAAATCATAATAATCTTCTAATTCCATAGATTCACAAAAACAATATTTATCTGGGTTTTCACAATAGAGCCCTATAAGTATTGTATTTTTTCTTTTTTTAATATAGTTAGGATCTGGCATTGCTTTGTCAAGAACGAGTAAAGCATTAATGTCGCATTTTCTAATTCCGAAGATTATTCTTGATTTTATTTTTGAAACCGGTTCAGTAGTTTTGTTGCCTTTGAATTTTAATAAGGTTTCATTTTCAGGAAGAAAGAATTTTTTTACAGGAACTTCTGTTATTCTTGTTAAATAAAGCTGATTTATATTGTTTTTATCTAAAAATTGGAAGCTTGTGTTTTTTTGTTTTACTGGAGCAATTACTTGGTATTTGTCTATCAAATTTATTAAAAATTCATTTAACTGAGATTTAGGAAGTAATTTTTGCATTTTATCCTCTCTTATAACTATAGAATTTCTTAGAGATTAATAAATGTTTATATTTTTGTTTTCACTTTTTAATTTTGGATTTTGTGAGAAGTTTTATTATGTAATCTTTATATCTTAGTTGTTCTTTAATTGAATTTTCCATTTCAAGACCGATTGTTTTTCCAAATATAAAGTCTGGAAGGGTTGTTAAATAATTAAGTTGGTTTTTATTTTTTAAAGTATGAATATCTGTATTTTTTTTATAAGAATAACCATTTAAATGATTGCATTTGAAATATTTTCTTGTTTTTCTTCTTTTAATTATATATAAAAATTCTTTTGTAAAAGATTCTTCAGCAGATTTAAAATGCGAGAGATCAACACAAAAACCTCCGATTTTAGTGACATCAACATTTTTTGGGATATAATTATCTTTATTAAGTTCAAGATAAAGTTTTTTGTAAAGGCCCTTCCATTTTTTTAAAATAGAGAAAGTAGATTCATGAATTGTTAGATATTTTGATTTGAAATTTTTTATTAAAAATTCTAACTCACGAGAAGTCATATCATTTTTTAGATGAACCAAGGGAATTTTTTTAATTTTTGATTGTAAGAGGGCCTGGTAAATTTGTTTTCTTTGTTTTTTATTAAATTGTTCTAAAAACAAGGCGATTTTTTTTATTTTTCTTTTATTTATTTCAGAAAGTTTTGTTTTCCAATCATCGTCTGTTTTTCCAGTTATTGAAGGAAGGAGTCTCTTTTTTAGAAGTATTTTTTTTATGAACATCTTATTTTAATTAGGTATGTATTTTTGATTAATAAATTTTGTTATAAGAAGCTATTTAAATTTAGTTTGTTTTTAATAATCATGAAAATAATTAAAATAAAAGATTATAAAGAAATGTCAAAAAAAGCTTGTGAAATCATACTTGAGGATATTTTAAAAAAGCCAAGTCTCACAATCGGGTTTGCAACAGGAGCTACTCCTCTTGGGCTGTATAGGGAGATGATAAGAGCTTATAAGAAAAAGGAAGTTGATTTTTCTAAAATCAAGAGCTTTAATCTTGATGAATATTATCCTATAGAAAAAAATAATAAAGATAGTTATTATTATTACATGTTTAAGAATCTTTTTAATAAAATCAATATTAAAAATTCAAACATAAATCTTTTAAATGGAAATTCTAAAAGGATAAAGAAAGAGTGTGATGATTATGAAAATAAGATTAAAAAAAATCCAATTGACATACAGATTTTAGGGGTTGGTGTTAATGGACATATCGGCTTTAATGAGCCAGGTTCTAGTTTTAGTTCAAAAACAAGATTAGTTGAATTAGCTCCTGAAACTATAGGAAAGAAGAAACGTACAAAAAAAGCATTAACAATGGGAGTCGGAACAATAAGGTCTGCTAAGAAAATAATTGTTTTAGCTTGTGGAAAAAATAAAGAGAAGGCCATAAGGTCTTTAGTAAAGGGAAAAAAGGATAATGGTTTTCCTATAAGCTTTTTGAAAAATCATAAAAACTTGGTTTTAATAGTTGACAACAAGGCGGCAGGCTTGTTGTAAAACTTGTTTTATAAAAAGTTAAGTTTAAAACCTTGTTATATCTTATTTATAAAAAGATGGATGAAAAAGGTAAAAATATTTTGAGTTATGCGTATGAAAAAGCAATGAAGACTTTACTTAAATGTGTGACTAGTAATGGGATGTACGCTTCTGGAGGTAAAAAGGGATATAAGGGGGTTTGGTCACGAGACAGTTTAATTACTTTTCTTGGAGCAAGTTTAGTTAAGGAGCATCGGGAAGTACTTAAAGAATGCTTTAAAAAAAGTTTAATTACTCTTGGGGAAAATCAGAGTGAGAAAGGGCAGATTCCTAATGCAGTTCGCGGTTTTGAACAAAATCAGAAAATTGCAGATTATGGATCTATTGATTCTAGTTTGTGGTTTATTATTGGGCATTATGTTTATAAAAAAAGATATAGGGACAATTCTTTGTTTAGGAAATATCGGAAAAATATAGAGAAGGCTTTTAATTGGCTTACTTACCAGGATGTAGGGGAGGATTTAATGTTAGAGCAATTGCCGACTTCTGATTGGCAAGATGCTTTTCCTGATAGATATGGCAAGACAATAAATACACAGGCACTTTATTATAAGGTCTTAAAGCTAGTTGGAGAGAGAAAAAAAGCAAAAAAATTGAAGTTTAATGTTAATGTACCTTCTGAAATTAAATTATGGGGAAATAATTTTTATTATGCTTATAGATGGAAAAACCATAATAAATACAAGGAAATTGGAGATTGGTTTGATTCTCTTGGAAATTTGCTTGCGATTTTATTTGATTTAGCTGAAAAAGAGCAAACTGAAAAAATTCTTTCATATATTTCAAGAAATAGAATTAATAAACCATATCCAGTTAGAACAATTTACCCCCCTATACATAAGAGAAGCGAGTATTGGAAAGATTATTATCTGGATTGTGATGCAAAAAATCCGCATCATTATTTGAACGGAGGCATATGGCCTTTTATTGGAGCTTTTTATGTTCTTGTTTTAATTAAATTAAGAAAATTTAAACAAGCTGAAAGAGAATTAAGAATTTTAGCAGAATCTAATGTTAAGGGAAATGTTTTTCCTGAATGGATAAATCCTATTGATAAAAGGACTCATGGTTTTTTTCAAGCTTGGAGTGCCGGAACTTATATTCTTGCTTATGAGTCTTTGAAAAAAAAAGAGGTTTTGTTATAAATATAATTTTAAGCTACTTTTTTTATTTTCAAAACTGGCTCAACTTTTTCTCCTAGATTTAGTTTTTCTTTTGTTATGTCGAGCATTTTTTTTGCTATATCTCTGTAATCAAAATTTTGAACAACATGCTTTCTTGCTTGTATTCCCATTTTTTTACATAGTTCTGGCTCTGTTAATAGTTTTAAAGTGTATTCCCTTAGGTCGTTTATGTCCGCTCTATAACCAAAAATTTTTGGTTCTTTGAATTTCACTATCTGTTTTTTGCTAAAACCCATATTTGGTGTTGCAATTTCTTGTTTTAATCTTATTTCTTTTGCAACTTCTGCTAAGAGCCCTGTTTTATTGTGAATAATAGTTTCAGAGGGACCCATTTTATTTATAGATATTACTGGTTTTCCACAAGCCATTGCCTCAACTTGAATCATCCCAAAGCCCTCTATTCTTGAAGGGGCAGCATAAATATCACAAGCATTTAATAAGTGAACCATAAAGTCTTGTGAAAATTCATCATCTAAAAAAATGATTTTATCTCTTATTTCGAGGTTTTCAGCAAGTTCTTCTTCTATTTTCCTCCATTTTGAAGAGCATTCACTTGGCCAAGATTTACAAACATATTTCCAATCTTTAAATTCTTTATTAATTTCTGCTAATGCTTTTATCATTTCTTGTGCTCCTTTTGAAGTCACATCTCCCCCAATAGTAAGAATCATTTTTTCATAATCTTTTATTTTAAATATTTTTCTTATAATTTCATTGTTTTTTGGATTGTTTGTAGGAATAAAAAAGTCAGTATCTATTCCTATCGGCATAGGAATTATTTTGCTTACGTCTATGCCATCTCTTTTATAGATGCTTTTTACCCAGTTGCTTGTTGTAAACATTAAGTCAAGCTTATCAAATTCTTCTTGGTAATTTGCTACCCATGAGTCTGCATTAAACCAAGGGACTGGTTTTATTCCGTACTTTAATGGCTTTCTTATTATCTCTGGAACATTTCCCCAGAATCCAATACCAAAAGCAACATCTGGTTTTAAACTTTTTAAATAAAACTCTTTTTCTGTACAATCTCTGAATGGACAAGGAACTGCTTGGTTTCCTGACTTTAAGATTCCTCTGTAAAGAAATTCTCCTTGGAGACTTTGCCCGTCAGGTTCAGTTGGATAGGCGTAAAGTACTAGACACCTCATGTTTTATTTTTTGTTTTTAAGTTAAAACTTCCCTCGCTTGTTGAGTCTATCTTATCTTTGTAAGATTAATTTTAATTAAGTTTTATAATGGAATTTAATTATCAATCTATTTAAACTTATCTCTATTTGAATCTAGATTTGTTTTTGCGTCTAATCTTGAATGTTTCGCGATTTTTACAATAATTAAAGTCAACACTGCCTTTTTTATAACCATAGATTTTTTCCATTATCTGTTTTTTCTTGTTAAAATAATCTTTATTTAGTTTTATTTTTTTATCTGCTTTCTTGTCGGGTTTGCAAGACTTACCTTTTTTAAGGTAGGAAAAAAAGAAAACATTTTCCGACGATAAGTTTCCTTTTTCTAGCATTTTATTTATAGCTTGATGAATTTCCTTATGTCTATTATGTCCGTATTCCCCGTTTTTTCCGTGGGTGAACAACAAATCCCAGCGTTTGCCTGCAAACTTTTTTATTCTCTTTATTATCTCTTTGTTCTCGATGCCTTGCAGTTTTTCATCTTCTAAATCTGAAATAGAATTTTTCGCATTTAGAATTTTGCACACTTTTTTAAATTTTGGAGCCCTGTCTGGATCATTTTTTCTGCAAAGACTTACGATTGTGGTATTCCATTTGTCTTTGTTCATTAATAAGGTTCCTCCCATCCAGATGATTTCATCGTCGGGGTGAGCTACGATTACTAAGACTTTTTTTTTCATTTATATAAGATTAGATTTTAGTTAATAAATCTTATTATGAAAAGCTATTTAAATCTAATTTGTTTTTATAAATAAGATACTGAATAAAGAGGAGAATCTAAGATAAATGAAAATAGCTAAAAAGCCTTGGGGTTATGAAAACCATTTTGTTTTTAATAAACCTTGTACTGTTAAGATTCATTGTGTTAAACCTAGTGGAGCTTTAAGTTTGCAAAAACATAAAAAGAGAATTGAAGAGTGGTATTTTTTGACTGATGGTTGGGTCCAGCTTGGGAACAAGAAAGAGAAAATAAAAAAAGGAACTTTTTTGAAAATAAGAAAAGGCCAAGTCCACAGAATTTTTTCTAAAGGTAAATTGGTTCAAGTTTTGGAAATTTGTTACGGGAGATTTGATGATAAGGATATAATAAGGCTAGAGGATAAATATGGTAGGGATTAAGAATAAAAAAGTTATTGGGGTAGATCTTGGAGGAACTCATTTGAGAGTATCTCTTATTAAGGGAGGTAAGATAATTAAGTATTTAAAAAAAGAAACTCCTAAGGAAAAAGATGCTTTGATTGCAGAATTATTTAATTCAATTTTTGAGTTAGTTGATAAGGAGGTTAAAGGAATTGGGGTTGCTAGTCCTGGTCCATTAAAAGAGGGGATTATAAAAAATCCACCTAATCTTCCTTTGAGAGATTATAATTTGAAAAAAGAGTTAGAAAAAAGATTTAAACTTCCAGTTGAAGTTGCAAATGATGCAGATTGTGTTGCTATTGCAGAAGCTCAGTTTGGGGTTAAGAAAAAAGATTTTATTATTTTAACTTTAGGAACTGGAATTGGTGGAGGAATAATAATAAATAATAAACTTTATACTGGGGCAGGTTATGCTGGAGAAGTGGGACAGATTATTATAGACAAAAATACTGGTTTTGAAAAGTTGTGGCAGAAAAGCAGGGGAAAATGCAAGAAGTATTTTGGAGAGAAATTTTTAATTAGGGATTTATTAAAAATGAGGAATAAAAAAGCTAAAGAATTTTTAGGAGAGACTGTAGATATCTTAGGTAAGGGAATAGCTTCTTTGATTGTTGTTTTAGATCCAGATGTTGTTGTTCTTGCAGGAGGCGTTAGAGAAACTGGGAATAAATTTTTAAATATGATTAAGAAAAAAGTTGAGGATTATTCTCGATTACCAAAAATAACTCCTATTCAATGGACTAGATTAGCTCATCCTGGAACGCTAGGAGCGAGTTTGTTAGTTAATGGATTGAATAATTAGAAAAATGAAAATGAACTTTTTAAGAACAAGATTTAAAAATGAAAACAATAAAAAAAGTTAGAGCGCCAGTAAGAATTGATTTAGCAGGCGGAACCACTGATATTTATCCTTTTACACACAGTCATGGAGGAGCAGTTTTAAATTGTGCAATTGATCGATATGTTGAGGGAAAGATAATAAAAACAGATAAATATGTTCATTTAGAGTATACTGGAAATACCCCTACGTCAAGCGGGTTAGGAACCTCGGGGGTTATGAATCTTGTTTGGCTTTCTCTTATTTCCCAGGTTAAATTGAAAAATAAGAAGGGGTTTTATTTTGAAAATAAAATGCAGCTTGCTGAAACTGTTTATAAATTAGAACAAGCAATGAATCTTGTTGGGGGAAAACAAGACCAGTACGCAGCTGCTTTTGGGGGGATAAATTTTATTGAATTTAAAAAAGGTAAAGTAAAATTAACTAAATTAAATTTAGGTGAGAAATTTGTTAAAGAATTTGAAAACAAACTTGTTTTAGTTTATACAGGAAAACCTCATTTTTCAGGGGCTTCTAATAAATCTATGATTGATAATTTAAAGAAAGGAAAAAATACAGAAAATTTAGTTAGAATTAAAAAAATAGCAGTGCAAATGAGAAATGCTCTTTTGAAAAAAGATTTAGAAAGATTTGCTGAACTAATGAATGAAGAAACTCAGGAAAGAAGGTTGTTGCATGAGTCAATTGTTCCGAAGCATATTGATAGTATTATTGCAGAAGGCTTTAAACATGGGGCAATTTCTGCAAAGATTTGTGGTTCTGGAGGTGGAGGGAGCATTTTATTTTTTGGTGATAAAGAGAAGCTTAGGAAGTTTTTTAGAGAGA
>CAZQKV010000027.1:0-8685 GCA_964593995.1 Candidatus Woesearchaeota archaeon | reverse complement strand
AAAGCCGGTTCCTGCTAAACCAAAAAAGTCTACAAAACCAAAAGCTGCTGCAAAGTCAAAAAAGTCTGGAAAAAAATAAAATGAAATTAATATCTTTTTTTAAAGGGTTTTTTCGCAAACTTGGATTTGGCAAAGATAAAATTTTGCTAGAAGAATCTTCAGATTCTGGTTCTGGAACAAGTTTTAGTAAGGAGAGAATCGATGAAATAAATAGAAGGCTTTTAGAAGGAGGAAAAGAAGAACTTGAAAAAATGAAATTAAAGTATAAAAGAATTGATGAGGAAAAAGAAAAATCTTTTAGTTTTCGGAACTTTGATAATTTAATATCTAAATTAAATAATCAAGATATTACTGGTGTTTTGAAAGTTCTTAAAAACAAGTATCCTAATTTTTTATCAAAAGGGTTTTTTGGTGGATCTTTTAAGTCTAAAAAAGAAGTAAATGAACTTTTAGAAGAAGAAATAATTAGTGTATTAGAAGATGAATATTTGGATTTAAAAAGAAGAATGTCTTTTTTAAGGAAAAAAGGGAAAAAACTGGTTTATACAGGATGGAAATTAATGTTTGTTTCTTCTAAGTTAAAGTCTTTTAAATCAAATATAAATAAGAAAAAATTAGAAAGGATTCTTAGTCTTATGGATTGGGTTAGCAAGGTTTTAAAAACATTTGAATTAAAAGTAGAACAAGAAGAAAAAATAAAATAAGAAAAAAAGAAATCAAAAGGAAATTGATTCTTTTAGATTAGTAACTTTGGATTAATAATATTCTTCTTCTCTTCTTTTTAGTATTATCATTATGATGATTAGCAAGATTATAACTATAACTAATCCTATTATTCCATAAGTAAGTAAGGTCATGGTTTCTATTTGAAGTTTGAACTTATTGTCTTCGCCAACTGCTGGAAATATGTTTACTAGGCTTTCTTCTCTTTCTCCTGAATAAGCTATTAATTCAACTTCAGGATTTCTTTCTAAGTCTTCTTTACTCATTTCTTGTTCTATTGTTATTTTTTTTGTTTTTTCTGCAGGAATTTTCGTAGAGCCTTCGGTTCCAATTGTTTGAACCCTATAACCAATTATTACATTATCTAATTCTAAATCCACCCAACAGTCAACATCAATAGAATTTTTTATTTTTATGATTATTGCTTTTGTTTGTTTGCTGTATTTTACATATCTGATATTTTTTCTTTCTAATTTACATTTATCTATTATTTCAACTACATCTATATCAACTCTTTCTTCTAAAATTCTATCTAAGGAAGCACGAGTTTCTCCATAAAGAGTATAAAGCTCTCCTATTAGGTTTTCTGTTGATCTTAGTGTTAGTGGATAAGTGACTGTTTTGAAATCATTTGGAGAGATAAATATTGCTTCATTGTCTCCTACTTTTTTAGTCTCAAGATCAGAAATAAGGGTTATAGTCCCTTTAAAATAAATTGGAACATTTGAATTGCTTTTATAAGTTACTTCTAGTTGAGAACTAGCTTTATTATATTTAATGGAGTTTAGTGAGAGATCTACTGAGGGGGTAGGCAGCGGAAATAAATCAAGACCTTCTACTGCAGCAATTCCTGATGTTTGGCTTCTTGCGCCTCTTGCAAATTTAACCATTACGCTTATCCCAGCAGTTCTTCTTATGTTTGTTGCTGCACCTACTAGGTCATTTCCAATTAAAACTCCAATTTCTATGTCAGATTGTTTTAAATAATCTCTTATTTGGTCAGGGACATTTTCTCTTCCTGTAAATAAAACCGGTTCAGAGCCTGCCATGATTTCTCTTTCTATAAATTCTCCGTTTGTTAGAATTGTTTGTTTTAATGGGTTGATTTCTAAATATCTTTTAGCAATTTCAATATTATCTTCAAATTTATCTCCTGTATCTATTATTTCAGGATCATATTTAGAGAGAATATCTCTAACTTCTCTATCTACAAAACCATAAATTATTATGTTTTCTATATTTCTTCCCGATAAGATAGAATCTATTTCATAAACATTTATTCTATTTGCAAGAAATATCCAGGAATTAGTTATCTTTGCGTAAGGGACTACGGCTATTGCATTATATCCATAAGAATCACCTACTATTATGAATTTATCTATGTCTTCTAATTCTTTAATTAATTCTAAGTTTGCACTATCTACCTTGATCTCATCTGCGCCTGCAAAATCTTTTGAGAGAATTAGGCCTGGGTAATTAAAAACAAAAGGATTTTCATTAGAAGTTATTACTCTTATTTTATTTTCTTTTCTTATTCCATTTAAAAGTATGTCTCCGTGTTTTGTGCTTACAAGAAAATCATTTCCTACTTTGTTTAAATTTGCATAGTGCAATGTAGAATATACATCCTGCCAATTTCCAGAGTTAGAAATAACATGAGTAAAATCTTCTGCAGAAGAAACTACAGGAATTATGATTAACAATATAAACAAAATAATTAAACTCTTTTTTTTAATGTTCATATTATTATTTTTTTAAGGAGATATATAAACTTTATGTTAGTTTATAGTAGGTTTTATAAATTTGATTTTATATTCTAAATTATGTTTAATATTCTTTTTAATCCAAGAAAAGCAGAAAGGCATCCTCTTGAAATGATGTTAATAGGTATTTTTTATTCTTCTCTCTCTATTTTATTAGGGGCCTGGATTTTTCCAGATCACGCTTCTCTTGTTATGGTATTTTTTACAGTTTTATCTTGTTTATATGTTGTTCAAGGAGCAATTAGATTAGAAGAAGATAAGGAAAGAGATTATAAAACAGAGAGATGGTTATTGAGAGAACATTTTAGATTGTTGGCATTTCTTTTATTTTTGTTTTTAGGATTTGTTTTTTCTTTTTCTTTTTGGACCTTAGTATTGCCCACAGAAAAGGTTTCTATATTATTTAATTTGCAGATTTCTGTTGTTGAAGGCATAAGAGCTATGGTTGCTACAGGGGGTTCTATACAAACAACAACTTTTTTTATGATTTTTTTTAATAATTTTAAGGTTTTGCTTATATCATTGATTTTTGCATTTTTTTATGGTGCAGGAGCTATTTTTGTTTTAGCTTGGAATGCCAGTGTTATGGGATTTGTTATTGGAAATTTAGCTAAAAATACATTGGGATTTGCTGCACTTCCAATAGCTTTTGCAAAATATTTTCTTCATGGTATTCCTGAAATGTTGGGGTATTTAACTATGGCACTTGCAGGGGGAGTTATTTATGTTGCTGTTTGGAGAGGAGATTTTCTTAGGCCGGGAAGGCGCAAGAGATTGATTTTAGATACTTTTATTTTAATAGTTTTGTCTATTATTTTAATAATTATTGCTGCTTTAATTGAAGTTTATATTTCTCCTCTTATTTAGTTTTGTTTTTATTTTTAGAGGAATTATTAATCATGTATAGGTTCCGGACATATGTCGTACCTTTTTTACACAAATTTGGGAAGTTTCACTAACCCAAATTGTTTTACTAATTATTATCTCATAAACATTTCCCGCTCTGTAGTGATTGGCTTAAAGAGTAATTACAAGATATCGAAGATAAAAAGGTTTAGGTTAGGCTTGCCTTCCTGAATTATCATAAAAACTAATTTTCGGTTTCCCTATCGACATATGTCATGGTCTTACACAAGGAATTATTAATCAATAGGTTTAAATACTTTAATTATTATGTTTTAGTATAAGGTACTTTTGAAGTACTTTTTGTAGTATTTATAAAGTATGCAGAAAATGGACGTTGTGTTTAAAGACGGTAAGGTACAGAAAGGTTATAGAATTAAAATTCCTAAGGCAATTGTAGACACTTTAAATATTAAAGAGGGGCAGAAAGTTATTATTAGGTTTTCTGAGAATGGAAAATTAATTGTAGAGGTGAAAAAATGAAGAAGATTTTGTTATTCTCGTTTGTATTTATGATTTTGTTAGTTAATTTATTAGAAGGAGTTTTTGCAGCACATTATATAATTGGAATTGTTAATGATTCTTTAGATGAAAAGGGTGCAGATGGACATACAGTTGTTTTATGGAATAATTCAAATGGAATTAGTGATAATGTAACAGGTATTATTGGACCTTCTGGAAATTCTGGTGTAAGTAACTGGTATATGATAAATTGTGAACTGCTTAGTAGTTCTTGTGCTGTAGGAGAGGAGTTAAGTGTAAAAGTAATTAATAATGGGGATGATTATATTTCAAGAATTGTTAATGTAAGTGTTACTGGAGCTGGTTTTGATTTGGCTCCAAACTTAATTTTAAATAGCCCCCCTAATGTTACTCAAACTTACCTTCCTGATACTGGGAATTTTTCTTCACTAAATATATTGTTTAATTGTAGTGCACAAGATTTGGATGGTAATTTAGCTAACATAAGTCTTTATGGAAATTGGAGTGGGGGTTGGCATAAGAATGAAACAAAGAATGCTAGCGGGGTTTCATCTGTGGTTTCTTTTTCTAAAAACATAAGTGAAGGAGTTTATGAGTGGGGATGTTTTGTAAGTGATAATCTTTCTATAACAAATTATTCTACTCAGAATTTTACAATAAATGTTGATAATACTCCTCCTTTAATAAGTTCTATTGTGATGAATGAGAGTTATATTTGTGGAACAAGCACTTATGTTAGAGTTAATTGCACGTCTAATGATTCTTTTACAGGAGTAGAAAATGTTACAATAAGAGCAATTGGGCCTTCTTCAACTACTAATTATTCTGCATCGCTTCTTTTAGGAGATGTTTATTATGCAGATGTTTTAGTTAATGAAGTTGGGACATGGGTATTTAATTGTATTTCTGAAGATTATGCTGAAAACTCAAATAATTTAATTTCTTCTGAATTAGAAACATATTTAGCTGAACCAGAATTAGCAGTTTATTCTTCTTTTATTAATTTTAGTAATTTAGATCCCTTGGAAAATGAGATAATTACAATTTCTGTTGTGGTTTTTAACCTCGGATGTGGAAATGCAATTAATGTTTTGACAGGCTTTTATAAGGGAGACCCGGATTTAGGAGGGGTTCAGATTAATGGAAATCAATCTGCTAATGTTTCTGGTTTATCTAATGAAACTGTAAATGTTTCTTGGAGTGCTGAGATAGGAAGCACAAATGTGTTTGTTGGCACAGATATAAATGACCTTTTTTTAGAATCAAATGAGAGTGATAATAAGGCGAATGATTCTATAATAGTAAATGCATGGCAAGAGTTTTATGGAAATATGAGTATAGAAAAAATTCTTTCAAATGGTTTATTAAAGAACCTTACTCTTTGGTCAAATGAGTCTTTTTATGAGGGGTCTGTTTTTGTAACTGATAGCGAGGCAGATATAAATTGGGCTTCATTGCAAGCAATTGGGCAAAGTACTACAAATGTTTCTGTAATTAATGATTTTATGGATATAGATGCTTTATTAGGTATGAGTGATTTTAATGATTCTGTCACAAATATTTTTGGAGACCCTTTTTATCCAAAATTTAATACAAGTTTTCTTGTTCATAAGAGGATGATTGAAAAGGTTCCTATAATTAATTCTACAAATACTACAAGTTTTATTACTGGAATTTTATGGGATATGGATGATGATTCTGATGGGCAATTTGACCAGGGGGATAAGGAGGATTTGGTTTTTGTTGTAAAAACAAATACAAGTCAGCAAGGGGGTTATGGAATTTATGACTATGAAATAACTCTTCCTGTTAGATTAAGAGAATATAATTCTACAGATATTAGTGATGTTTATTTTTATTATGATTTATACTGATTTTATTTGTTTGTTTTATTTGCTTGTTTTTCTAATTTTTCAGCTATTTTTTGATCTTCTGTTTTTTCTTCTGTTTTTTGTTTTTTTGATTTAAATTTATTGATTATGAAATTAAATGTGTTTATAGATTTATTTTTTAAGAAAACATAGACTTTTTTAGAAGATTCTCTTGTTTTTGTACCTATTCCTTTAGACTTTTCTTTAACCCTTGACTTTGATTCCCCTATTTTGTTTTTTATATTTGTATAAACATTTTTTAATTTTAACTTTAATTTTATAAATCCGAATGCGAATGAGCTTGGGACTATTTTTCTTATTGTTTTTTTTCTTTCTATATCTTTTTTAAATTTTTTTAAATCTTTTTCTGAGGCTCTTTTTTCTTTCTTTGATAGTTCTAATTTAAGGGGCTCTACTTTGAAAGATTTTTGTTTTTTTAATATATCTTCTTTTTCTTCCCCCTCTTCTTTTTCTTCCCCCTCTTTTTTGTCTTTTTCTTTTTTAGGATTTTTTAATTCTTTTATTTTATTTTGTTTGTCTTTTTCAAGAAAAGTAGAAGTTTTTTCATAATAATTTTCTCTTATTTTATGTGCTTTTTTCCTATAAGAATCTTCTGATTGCTTTTTATTTTTATTATCTGGTTTAGAACTTTCTAAAAAATTTTTGTCTGCTTCTTCAATAGATTTTTTATAAGATTCTTCAATTTCTTCTATATTACCCATTTTATTCACAATAGCAAGTGCAAAGGTGACATGAAGTTTTGTTTTCTATAAATTGATAACTAGAAATCTCCATGTTGTTTAATCTGCATTCATTAATGCACTTAATATTGCAATCTCCTTCTCCTTTGATTTCGTGAATTAGATTACCAAGAATTAATCCGCACTTGTCTTTTATTTGAATTTCCGTCTGGTCTTTTGAAGGTTTTTTAATTTTTTCAAAGATCCCAAATTGAAAAATAAGCAAAACAGCTAATAGGATACTTAATAAAATGATAAGAACAAGTAGTTTTTTAGATATTTTTATTTTTTTTGTTTTCATTATCTTTTTCGTTCTTTTTGCTTTCTCTTACACATTTCAACAAACTCTGCGAGAATCTTTTTTAACTCTTGTTCTTTTTCCCTTATTTCTTCTTCTTTTTCTATTAAATCAAAATAAATATCTTGCCACTCTTTTTCTAATTCTTTTAGTTTAATTGTTTTTTCAGTAATTCTTTCTTCAAAATGTTTTCCTAGAACTTGTATTACAGAATTCTTTTTTTGTTTTTCCCAATAATCTTTCATATCAGAAACAATATCTCTTGGAAGAAATTTGTTATTATACCAATTTTCAAGCTTATTTAAATTATTTATTTCTTCATTTATATTGTTTTGAAGTTCTTTAAAAAAACTTCTTTCTTGTGAAGATGATTTTTTAAGGGTTTGATTTGTTGCCTGACTTTTTTCTTCTTTTTCTTTTAGATAGGAATGGATTATTTTTTTACTAACTTCTTCTTTTTCTTTAGAATCTTTAATGCTCGGCCCTTCTTCAATCTCATCTACAACTAATTTTGGAAGTTCATCTGGAATATTTTTTTTCTTTAAGAAGTTTAAAAAAGTCATTTTCCCCTCTTTAAGCTTAAAAATGAAATTTCTTTAAATACCTTTCGGTAGGGGAAAGTTTATTAATTCTTTTTGAGATTTACTCTTATGGTGAAACATAAAAAAGAGATTCCTTTAGTGTTAGCTTTAGCAAAAGAAGAATTAATAAAAGAAAAAAGAGAAAAATTAGTGATTTTCTTTTTTTTGATTTTAACAATTATTACAGTCTCTGTTTTACTGATTTTTTTGTCTACAAAATTAATTTTAACAGGTTATGCTTCATTTGCAGGAAAGGCAGGATATATTTATGAGCTTGATATTTATCGAAAAGTTGAAACTTTTTTTTGGGCAGGTGTTTATGGTGCAGCAAGGTGGGATCCTGATTTTGCGACTCCTAATCCTTCTGAAGATTTTCAAAGCGGGGAAATAGTGTGGTATTCTATTGATTTTGATTGTATTCAACCTCCTTCTATAGGAACTAGTGAGGTTTATATTTCTACAGCAGATAATATAAGCTTTGATGACTTAGAGCCTGCTAATGTTTCTTTAATAGATGAATTTACAGGATGCGAACCTGATTTATATGAACCAGAATTAGATCATAATCACGTAGATTGTGCAATAGATACTTTTACACAAAACATGAGTATTTTGGTTGGTGAGACAAATATCTCTGGTATTCCTGCAACTTATACTTATAAATATGACGGTACTCAACAAACTTTTGATTTAGGAGCTTTATTTGATGGAACTAATTTAGTTTATGTAACTCATAGGACCAATCCTCAGTATGGGTATAAATCTGGACAAAATGTTAATTATCAAATGCTAATACCCACTCCGCCAAATGTAACTACAACATATTACTTTTTTAGAGATCCTTATGATATTTGTCCAGAAGGAGGAACTGGAGTTAGTATCAATTTTACAGTATATGGTTATATTAATGATACTAGTGGGAACATTGTGGAAAATGCAACAGTTATTGTAGCAGGATATTCAGCTTATTCTAATGCAAGCGGATTTTATAATTTAACTTACAAAGCTGTTCCTGGAACTTATAATTTAATTGCAATAGCTTCTGGTTATGATCCTTATATTTCAACAGTAACAACAGACTTTAATATAACTTCTAATGAAAAGAATATTACTTTGCAATTAGAAACTCCTGGTAACGAGACTTTAATTAATCCTTTAGTATATGGTTATGTTTTTGATGAATTAGGGAGTACAATTTTTAATGCAACTATTTATCTTGCTAGGGGAGAGAATTCTTCTGATGTAAGTGGGTATTATGAAATTTCTCCAATTGTTGCTCAGGGGCTTTATCCAATAATCGCAGTTAAGACAGATTATGATAAT
>CAZQKV010000026.1:0-8787 GCA_964593995.1 Candidatus Woesearchaeota archaeon | reverse complement strand
ATGGAAAGAATAGTAAATCTCTTGCTTTTAGAGATTTACTTTCTACAGAACCAGTAAGTTTAAAACCCTGCTGTTTGTCTTAATTCTCTCACTGTATAAACTTCTCCTGCTATTAAATCATATTTTTTTAGTGCTAGTAAATCCTTACATGCTCCTATAGAGTTCCCAGGCGTAAATGCTGGTAAAGCGTTTGGTTTGGGATTTGAAAGATTACAATTTCCTTTTTTAGTTGGAGGACAGGCCACACATAAAAAATCTAATCCCCCTACTTGTAATCTTATTTCTTGAGCAGGATTTTTAAATAATCTTTTAAGTTTTAGTATGGCATCAATAAAAGGATTTCTAAAATTTGTTGTATACTTTCTCCATTTTAAATAATTTGCAACTTCACTAAAATCAGTTTTTGTTACATATTTTGCACTGTCTAAGTGATGTGTTCTTAAATCTAATATCATTTTAAATATAGAATTTATTCCTTTATCAAAACAGCTTGAATCATGCCTTCTTGACCTGGACGGTTTGTAATTTTGGCTTTGCCTAATTCTGTTTCGATAATTGCAGATTTAACAAGAACATTTTGTCTAGCTAAGAAACGATTGCTAGGAGTTTCTAAAACATTTATTATTTTTGCTTTTTTTGATTTTTTTGTTTCAGGGTCAATTACGTTTGCATTATTATCTCTTAATAAAACTGTTTTTTTATTTCCACCCCTGCCTCTAAGTGTTTTTTGTTTTTTATCTCTAAGCTTGACTTTTCTTTCTATTCCTGGAAGAGAGTGTTTTTTCTTTTTTCTAAAGTCTCTGTACTTTCCTCCTGTAAGTTTTCTTCCTTTTACCATGAAAGGTTGGAGAAAATTTTGTATTTAAAACTTTCTATTTGATTGAATTTTAAAGAAATGGCTTAATTAAAATATTGTCGATTTTTGTAAAAACCCCTATACCAGATAAAATAGACATACACTAGAATATATATAATCAACCAGGTGATCCAGAAACTTGAAAAATTGTAAATTATGTTTATGATGTTATCAATTAATAAATAAACTAAGTAGATTGTAAAAACATAAAACCCCCATTTTTTATATTTAAAAAGCCCAATTAATGATATAATAATTAAGATATTAAAAATATAAAATTTCCAAGAAATAGTGAGGTTTTTAAGGGTTCCTAAAACTAGTGAGGCCCCAATTAAAGTTGCAAATCCTAAGATAAATAGTATTAGGATAATCCAGGTGCCTCTTCTGATATCTTTTTTACTATCTTTCATAAATAAATCTAGTTAATTAATGTTTTAAAGGTTTTTATTTATCTAAAAATCATAGAAATGTTTTTAAACTAATTAACCAAAATAAGTTTATGGTTAGTGGAATTGAGAGGCCATTAGATGTTTTGAACAATGCCAAAGGAAAAGAGGTACTTGTTCAATTAAAAAACAACAAGCAGATGGTCGGAACTCTTTTAGCATTTGACATACATATCAATGTTGTGTTAGATAATGCTAAGGAAGTTGTTGACGGAGAAAGTAGAAGGAGCATGGGGTTGACCTTTTTAAGGGGCGATACTATAATTTTTATTTCTCCTGCTAGTATGGCTAAACAAGAGGCGTAGAAGTTGAGCGTTAGACCTTTTTAGATTCGCACGGTCGTGGATTCTTAGGTGCTTAAAATTAGTTGGGCTTAGAAGGGTTGTTCTTATTTATGTTATTATATATGAGATAATTAATATTAGAACAATAAAATAATAAAGAGTCCAGAATATTGTGTACTTTTTCCTATTAAATTTTTTATTTTTAGTAAACATCTATGATGGCCAATAAAGTTTTAGTTTTCTAACCTTATCTAATCCTAAAATTAATTCTAATAAGTGTAATGAAAAGTCATAAAAAATCATTATTAGTGATATGTAAAGGAGTAATTGTTTCCTCTTAAACCTCTACTTTATCAAAATCATTTGATATTGCTGTTTTTTTGAATATTTTTTTAGCTTGTTTTAGAAAAATATTTGATTTATGTTCATGTCTTTGAGAAAAATGTGTAAGAATTAATTTTTTGACTTTTGCTTTTTTCGCAATTTCTGCAGCTTGTGCTGCTGTTAGGTGATTGTATTGCTTTTCAAGCTCTTTTTCTTTATTAGTGTATGTTGATTCTATTATCGCCAAGTCAGAATCTTTTGCAAATCTGGCTGCATTATTGCAAGGTTTTGTATCAAAAATAAAACTTATTTTTTTGCCCTTTTGGAGATATGTGATTTGGTTTGGTTTTATTGTTTTTTTATTTAATTTAATTGTTTTTCCCTTTATTAGTTGTGATAGTTTTTGTTTATCTTTATGGGCTATTCTTAATTTTCTTAATTTTGATTTATTAATTCTTAATTTATCTTTTTCTTTAAATATGTAACCGTTACAGGGAGGTCCGTGTTTTAAAGGAAAGGCAATAAGTTTAAAATCACTTGTTTTTAAAAATTCTCCTTTAACTTCATACACTTTTACTTTTATTTTTTTTATTGGAATAAATATTCTGAAAAGTTCTTTTATGAATTTTTTTGTTCCTTTAGGGCCATATATTTGAAGAGTTTTATTATAATCATTTAAAGCTAGTGTTTGAAATAATCCCGGTAATCCTAAGATATGGTCTCCGTGCCAGTGAGTAATTAATAAGTGTGTTATTTTGCAAGGGCTTATTTTAGCTTTTCTAAGTTGTCTTTGTGTTCCTTCGCCACAATCTATAAGGATATTATTAGATTTATAACTAAGTAATATTGATAAATGATTTCTTGTTGCAGTTGGGACGACTGCGCCTGTTCCTAAAAAGGTTATTGGGATTTTCATATTAAAAGACAACTACGTTTTCTTTTATAAGCTTTCCTTTAAAAAGATATGTTGATTTAAATAGGTTTTTGATTCTTTTAGAAGCTAAAAAAGCTTAAAAAGGTGTAGATATTTGTAATAAGATGAAAAAAAAGAGCACAGTTTTTGTAATTAGTATATTAATGATATATTTATTTATAGTAAGTGTTTCAGCTGAGAAAATAGAGATTAATATAGAAAACAATTATGCTCCTGGAGAGGATATTAATTTTAAAATAATTTTATATGATGATAATTTAAATATTATGGATGGAAAGGTTGACTTTCAGATATTAGATTTTTTTTCAAGTGTTGTGCAAGAAGGAAAAGCTGATTCTGGTAAATTTGTCATTTTTAAGCTTCCTGAAAATGCAGAAAGAGGGCCCTGGGCTGTAAGAGCTAATTATAATGATGCTAGTGCTGAAAGATTATTTAATGTTGGAGAATTAGAAAAAGCAGAAATCAAGTTAGAAGGAGATAATCTTGTTATTACTAATGTTGGGAATGTTCCTTATGAAAAACCTATTTTAATTTATATTGGCGAACATCACGAGACTGCTTTGGTTAGTTTAGTAATTGGACAAACAAAAAGAATAAGATTAACTGCTCCTCCAGGAGAATATACAATTAAAGTAAATGATGGTACTGAGGATAATATATTTGAAGCTACTGGCGTGACTTTAACTGGGAATGTTGTTGGTATTGAGAGTGTAATTGAGAGAGGCTTTTGGAAAAGATATCCTTTAGTTAGTTTGTTTTTAATTGTTTTAGGTGGTGCGGTATTAGCAGTTTTTGTATTAAAAATTAGAAAGAAAATCTCTAAATAATTCATATGGTTGAGAAAGAGGATATTGTCAAGTATGTTATAATAGGGGTAATTTGTATTGTTTTAATTGGGATAGTATTTGTTTTTAAAGGCAGTCCAACAGGCTATACTGTTTTTAGTTCTAAAGGTATAGGGGATTTAATTGAAAGGGGGGCTAATTGGGATAAATTTGACAAAGGAAATGAGAGTTATGAGTTAAAGATTTATACTTCCCATGTAAATTATTATAATGGCAGTAATTATATTCCGATTGTTTATGGGCCTTATGGCGGAGGTTTTAGAGATTGGAACGGTTTTATTTATAGGATAAGCGCTGATCCTGATAAGTCTTATATAAATTTATATGATGCTGAAGACAATTATATTTCTAGTTTTGGTTTTGGTATAACTGGAGATGTAGGAGGGAATTATTATAGGTATACTACTCTTAATTTTACATGGAACTGGAGTTCTAAATCTAATGTATCTACTGGAGAATATGTTTTTAGTGCCTATAATAATAATCCTAATTTTAATTGGACGCAAGAATATCATTTTTATTCTAATCAATCAATGAAAATTAAAAACAAGATAGCAAATGATATAGCTAATATTAATAATACCAAATTTTGGTTTATTCAACTTGTTGGTCCTGAAGATGGAATATGGTTTAATGGAACAAGATATAATGAAAATACCTCTTTAACTGGAGAGTTTGATTCTTTGATTCCCAAAGTAAAGTTTGAAGATTATTATGTTTTTGATTATCAGGATTTATTAAATAATAGTTTTAATATAACTGATTTTTATTTAGGGGATGGAAGTGTTATAGGTGTTGATGGACAAAGGATTTTAGCTGTGGGTATCACAAAAGGGACTGGTTTTTTTCCAAATGGTGCTAGTGTGACTGTTGATCCAAGTGTAAAAATTGGAGGAGATGAAGGAGGAGAAGATGCTTATGTTGCTTCTGGAAGCCCTAATGGAAATTTTGGGGACAATACTGATTTGCAAGTTAGGATGCAAAGTCCTACTAGAAGGACTTATTTAAAATTTAATATTTCTGAAATCCCGGCAGGACAGGAAATTGATAATGCAAGCTTTTGTTTGTATATGTATGATGATACTGATGGTGCAGATATGATTCTTGTTCATGAAGTTTATGACACTAGCTGGTGCGAGGGAGATGGAGGAAGTGATGGAAGTCCTGCTTGTGAAATAACTTGGAATAATCAGCCTTGTGATCCTGGTTTTGATGATTCTGCTAATTGCAATCTTACTTTTGAGGATGTTTTAACAAATTATGATCTTGAACCTGTAAAACTTGAAGATACTTGGCATTGTTTTAGTGTTGGGAATATGATTGAGAATGCTTATTCAGGAAGCAATGAGTTTGCTGCAATGGCTTTAGTTACTAATTATTCAAGTAGCGCAGATAAGTTTTTTTCAAAACAATATTCAAATGCTAGTTTAATTCCTTATCTAAATGTTACTTATCATACTGCAGATGCTATTCCTCCGAATATTTCAATAGAAAGCCCCTTAAACCAGACATATGGTGGAACGAACATTTTGGTTAATATTTCTGCAAGCGATCCAAATTTAGAAGATGTTTGGTTTTACGATGGCAGTGAGAATATAAGTTATGTTGAGGGATATTATGATTTTAATGAAGGGCAGAATATAATAATTGCTTATGCAAATGATTCTAATGGGAATGTTAATTTAACAAGTGTTGATTTTTATTTGGATGCTACTAATCCAGTTGTTAGTATTATCTGGCCGCAACAAGGCGCTACTTATGGTTATAATGAATCAATTGAATTGAATTTTTCAGTTTCTGATTTAAATTTAGATTCTTGCTGGTATAATATTAATGATGGGACTAATATTAGCGTTGCTGCTTGTATAAATACTAGTTTTGATGTCCCAGGAAATGGAGATTATGAAGTAAGGTTGTTTGCAAATGATAGTTTAGGCAATGAAGATTTTGATAATGTTAGTTTTAGTGTTCAGGTTGGTGCCCCAAGCATTACTTTATATGCTCCGCTTGATGTTTATTTAGATTATGATGGGAGTATTGAATTTTCATATATACCTGAAGATATTGATTTAGAAGCTTGTGAATTGTGGGGTAATTTTTCAGGTATTTTTGGATTGAATGTAACAGATACAAGTGTTACTAGTGGAATGATTAATACTTTTGATATTAACTTGACTGATAATATGTATAAGTGGAATATAGGGTGTAATGATAGTGTAGGAAATTATGCATTTAATGGAAATAGGACTTTTTATGTTGACACTATAGATCCTAATTTAAGTTTGATTGAACCTTTTGGCATAAAAACAAGTTTAAGTAATATTCAATTAAAATTTTCTTTTTATGATAAAAATCCTGTGAATTGTTTTTACAATATAACAACTTCAATAGGAACCCCGATTGTCAGTAATGTTGAGGTTGCAAATTGTTCTAATAAGACTTTTAATGTTTCTACAGATGGGGATTATGTGATTTATCTGCTTGTAAAAGATGGGGCAGGAAATACTAACTTGAAGAGTTCTTCATTTAGTGTTGATACAGATACAGAACCTCCTGTAATTGATAACAGAAATGGAGGAGGCCGCGGGCCTCCCCTTCTTATTGTTCCAGGAAAGCTTTTAATTTCAAATATTAGTGATATTATTACTAGGGAAGGCAGTAAAGAAATTTTGTCATTAAGTGTAGAAAATATTGGCGGGGATTTTTTAAATGACTGTAGATTGATTGTTAAGGGAGAGGTAAGTAGCTGGATTTACTCGAATCAGATTACGGGAATTGCTCCTGGAGAGAGTATTGATTTTATATTTGATTTAAATGTTCCTGAAGAAGCTAAAGCTGGGAGCTATCTTATAAATTTATCTGTTTTGTGTGAAGAAACTAATAAATCTAAAGTAATTAGTTTAAATATCCCTGAAGGATTACAAATAATTAAGATTAATGAGATAAGGCATGAAAAAGGAGTTTTAAATATAAGTTATTCTTTTGATAATTCTAATGTTATTGGTAATGCAGTTAGCATTGAGATCTGGATTTTGGATTCAGAAGAAAATGAGATTTTAAGAACAAATGATGTTTTTCCAATAAATAAAGATGGGTTAATTGAGAGAAATGTTTTAATACCTGTTTCAGAAGATTTAATAGGAATTTATACTGTTTATTTTGCATTATCTGATGATTTGGATAATTATGTTAGGCAATCTATTGTTTTAGGAGAAGCAAGAACTATTGGAAGAACTATTTTAGATAGTCCTAGGAACAAGGCAATTGGTTATGCAATTTTTGTTTTAATTATTGGAATTGGTGCTTTTTTAGTAGCGAGAAAGCAATGGGGTAAAAGTGCTCCTAAAAAAGCAGAAGAAACAATTAAACAAGGTTCTTTAGAAGAAGATTATGAGTTGCCTAGCATTTCAGCTTATAAAGGCAAGATTAAATCAAGGGTGAAAAAGGTTTTAAGAAAAAAGCATAAATAATACCTATTATGTAAAGGTATTTAAATTAGAATTCTTATTTTATGTTATGAAAAAGAAGAGAATATATATGTTCATTATATTTGGGATTTTGCTATTTAGCTTGAGCCATGTTGATTTAGTATGTGCAAATTTGTCTGATATAAATGATTTTAATGTTATTATTGTTGGAGAAGATCCTACTTTTTTAGGTAACTATTCTGAAGAAGCATTAGTATATCGTGAATTACCTAATGGTTCTCAAGAAAATTTAAGTATTTTAGGTCCGCCGCAAATAATTAAGATTAATAAAATAAGGTATAATAAAGATAAACTAAATATAAGTTATGTTTTTGATAATACTAATATTATTGGTAATGCAGTTAGTGTTGAGATTTGGGTTACAGATGACCAGGACGCAGAGATTGTAAGAGCTTTTGATGTTTTTCCAATAACTAAGGATGGATTAATTGAAAGAAATGTTTTAATTGATGCTCCTGATGATTTAGATGGAAATTATTATATTTATTTTGCATTATCTGGTTATTTAGAAGATTCTATTGGTCAGCTTATTGTTATAGTTGGGGAAAATGGGAAACCAGAAAATAAATCAGGTGCAGATGATAAATCAGGAGATGATTCTGGTTTGGAAAAAGTAAGCGATCTTATAGCAGAAAACAGGACAAGTTTTCTTACTGGAAAAACTGTTACTTTTTTGCGAAATCCAGAGATTAGGAATGTTGGTTATTCAGTTATTGTTTTAATTATAATGATTGGCGCTTTTTTGATGATGAGGTCATCTTGGAAAAAAGCTTTTAAAGATTCTTCTTCAGAACCTCTAGAACCTGCAAAACCAGTTAAAAGTTCACAACCCTCACAAGCTGCAACAGGTTATCCATTACCTAATATACCTTTTAAAAAACATGCTAAAATTATTAAGTCTATTCCAAAAAATATTGTTAAAAAAGTTGTAACCCGCGTTCATAAAAAACCTTCTAAAACAAGGACTGGAAAAAAGAGAAAACGAAATCTTCCTAATTTAGATTTGGTTTCTAGGAAATAATTTTTTGGGATTTTACTGGAAAGTTGTAAATAAACAATAGTTTTATAAATAAAATAATCAATTTTAAGGTGTGGGCCCCTGTAGCTCAGCTGGATAGAGCGGCTGCCTTCTAATGAGGTAAGTTCTTCTATAGAACACCACTAAAGAAGAAAGCAGTAGGTCGCAGGTTCGAATCCTGTCAGGGGCATGTATGTAAATTCATACATAATATGCGCGGATCGCATAGTGGTTTTGCACTCGCCTGCAGAGCGAGTTACCTGGGTTCGATTCCCAGTCCGCGCTTTTTTAGATGTTCCACAGTTTTATTTTTAGATTCCAAGATCTTTTTGGATAATTTCCCTTGCTTTTTCCATATCTCTTTCTTTATTAGGCCCGATTTCTAAAACAAGCTCCTTAGGAGGATTTTCTTTTATAGCCTCTTTTAATAGATCCCATGTTTTAGGGTCTGGCAAGACACAATTGTATCCTTGACCAAGGAATGAAAAATGAAGTCCTGCTGGTCTATAGTTTCTCCAGATTTCAGATAAATCTCTTTGCTTTATTGATCCCCGTCTTGAATTTGTCTGGTAGTGTCTTGGATCAAACATTA
>CAZQKV010000025.1:0-8886 GCA_964593995.1 Candidatus Woesearchaeota archaeon | reverse complement strand
AAGCTGTCTCCATTTGAAAGCTCTAATTTATCTCCACCAACAAAAAAAGTTGCTTGAGCTAAACCACCTGCATATTCTTGATAAGTAATATCAGTAACCCCAATATAAGCCCCATTAATTAGCTTATAAGTATCACCAATACCTAACTTGTCAGTGTCTTCTCCATCAATTGTGAATTTAGCTTCAGTAGATGAAGATACTAAAACACTAACACTTCTCCCTCCTGTAGTGATTTGTTCACCATTAGAAAGAGTAGTTTTTTCTGCACCGCTCATTAAGTCAAGTTCTACACCACCAGTGCCATTTACAGCCCTAGTTATAGTATAGCTTTTCCCTAACAAGACAATTTCCTTATCACTAATATCTTGCAAGTCATCAGTTGCTGTTATATCTGATTTTAGAGCAGTTGTAAAGTCTATAATATACTCTAAAATTTTTGTTCCATCATCAACTGTATAAAACAAGCCAATATCCTCAGTCAATTCCTCATCTTCTTCAAAAGCTACCTTTGAGCTGACAGTGTCATAAAAGTAGAATTGCTGGTCATATTTAGCTGTTCCTTTCTCATTAGTAAGAGTTCCGCTCTCTAATATTGATAGAGAATCAGAATCAATAAAACTTTCTACATCTGCAATACTTTCTCCGATTTCTAAATCATCTGAGGTTGTGCCTACAGTCCATCCGTCACCAGAGTAAACTTTTTTATTAGGGTCTACAAACGCATCAAGCGCTCCTCGGATGTTTACAGCAGCAGCAGCATCACTACTAGCTGCATTTGCACCATATACTACAGCAGCATCTGCAACTCCGTCTTCAACAAAAGGAGCTGGATAGCTTGCAGCAGCAGCAAATCCGATTGTACTAGATAACATTATCGCACTAGCTAATGCAGATGCGATTTTTCTAAAATTTAATTTCATTTTACTTTCTTTTTAAACCTCCTTTCAATAATCATAACTATAATTTCTAATCATGGCAACCGGAACCACCATTTTAGACTTTTTTTCTGTTATCTCTTTTAGAAAATCCTGTTTTAACTGGCCAGTATTTCATTACTTAATTTATATTAAGCAATATTAAATTATATTAAAATTTATTTAAAAACCTTTCGAATCTAAAATAATAAAAATACCGAATAAATCTCTGTTTTCAGAGTTTACTTATAAAGCTTTCGGTGTCATTATAGTATAGATACACTATTTATGAAATTAATTATTTTTATTAAAAAATCTCTAAAATACAATACGGGTTTTTTTAAAACATATATATAATTAAATAACCAATATCGATAAAATATATATCTTGCATATATGGAAAAATTTATATAGTATTAAATCTTTGTTAAATAAAGAGGTAAATATTAATGAAGGTACATCGAAGAAACCTTGGTGTCTTAGATTATGGCTAAAGAAATTAAAACAAGAAATATAACCCTTGCAGAAAAAGGAGGAGCTTTTTCAGCTATTTTTCATAAAATAAAAGGAGATAAAAAAAGTTCTGAAGTTTCTAATTTAAGGCAGCTTTTTAGTAATGAAAAAGCACGGCTTTTGCATATTGTTAAGACAAAACAGCCAGCTTCAATATATGAATTAGCCAAGCTTTTAGGCAGGGATTTTAAAGCAGTGCGTCATGATATACGTGTTTTAGAAAAATTTGGGTTTATAGAACTAACTTCTTCACATAAACATGGAAGAGAGAGAATACGTCCGGTTATAGATGCAGATCAGGTTGTTATAACAATTAATTTATAATCTTAACTTATAGACTTATTTTTCCATAAATATTGTTCAATATGTTCAAAATCCTTTGTTAAATCAAATTTACTTGTATGTTGCGGAAAATACCTATTATACTTGACTTCAGCAGGATTACAAAAAATATACGTTGCATTAGCTTTTAACTTACTTATTACTTTTTCTGGGTTTTCTAAATGCTCTAAAACATCCATTATATTAACAATATCCCATTTTTCATCTAAAACATCTGAATTACCTATTTTAATATTGCAATTATGCTTATTAAACCTCCATAAAGCATAATCTTTTATTTTACCATTTAAATCATAATAAGTAACATCTAAGTCATTTTCAGAACAAAAAATACTAAATTCCCCTATTCCTCCACCATACTCAAGAATTTTTTTAAAACCAAGTTCTTTAATCTGCTCAATCATTTTTTTAATTCTTCCATTACCTTCTAAAAGTAATTGATATTTTGTTAAGTCATAAATATAAAAATCTGAAGACTTGTAAAAATCTAAAGTATCTTTTTTAGAATACCATAATAATGCTAATTCATTGACAGCATAATTACACCGATTTAAGAGCAAGGCCCTAGGAAGTTGTGTATAATCTGCTAAATCATTAAAAACACGGGATTTACTTGCATCAATTTTTAGTTCCATTTTAATTATTAATTTAGTGGGTTTTAATATATTCCTCTGCCCTAACCTTATAATTTTGATTTAATTCAATAGCTTTTTTAAACAGTTCATTTGCATTATCTGTTTTTCCAAGTTCATAATAAACTGTGCCAAGATTAAAATAAGCATCTGCAAATCTTTTATTTAATTTTATTGCTTTTTCAAATTTTTTTACTGCCTTATGCAAGTTTTTTTGTTCTGCATATAAAATGCCCAGATTATTGTGAATACTTGCATTTCTAGGATTTAAAATAAGTGCTTTTTTCAATAATCTTTCAGCTATTTCATAATTTTCTTCTACTAAATGCAAACTTCCTAATAAAAACAAGTATCTAATATCTTCATTTATTTTAATTGCTTTTTCAAGATAAGGAATTGCTTGTTTATTTTTTCCTGCATTAGTAAGCTCTCTTGCAATTTCAAAACAAATATAATCCTCTGGTTTTTCTTTAAAATCTTTTTGTTCAAGCCTTTTTTTTAATAATTCTATGTAATTTTCTTTTTTACTTGCATATTTCTCTTTATTTAAATTACCAAAATGATGGATAACAATATTTGTATTAAAAATCTTACCATTAGATTTCCTAATTGAGGTTCCTATTGTTTCATGTATTCTTCCTGTATATTTATAGCCCTTATTTTTAAAAAATCTTAAATATTTTGAAATACTAAACCCTGCAGCTTGTTTACTTTCTTCATATTCATCATTTTTACAAGAAATCCAGTTTGCAACACCAGTATTATTAGTATAATTTCTCCAAGTAAAATAATAAGCTTCTGCTTGGTCTTTTTCACTCAAATTTCTAATTTTAATACAATCTTTTTCAGCAATAACTTCATCTGCATCTAAAACAAGAATCCAATTACCTGTTGCCTTGGAAATAGAAAAGTTTCTTGCTTCACTAAAATTATCATTCCATTTAAAATCAAACACCTTATTAGTAAATTTTAAGGCAATTTCCTTGGTCTTATCCTTGCTTCTAGTGTCTATCACAATTATAATTTCATCAACTAATTTTTTAACAGAATTTAAACAATTTTCTAAGTTTTTTTCCTCATCTCTTGCAATCATACAAAGGCTGATTTTATACATAAATAATTAGCTATTAAGAAGTTTATTAATTTTAAGGTTTTAAAAATCTATTTTTTATTTTTAAATTTCACTTGTGAGACAACAACAGTTATTATTGCAACAATAATCACTGTAATGATTCCTAGTAAAATCCATAACCAAGTTAAATTCCCTGTTGCAGGAAGCCCGCCGGTTTGTGTTTTAGTAGTATCAGGGTTTATTATAACATCTCCACTAATCCCAGCATCTTCAGGTATTTTGTCATGAGCATACTTAACTGTTATTTTTGCAGTTTCTGATTCTGCTGTTATTTCTTCTAATTTCACACTTATATCATAATAATCATCTCCAGTAACTTCAAACATTTTTTCTTGTCCAATGTTTAATGTTGCCTGCTGTAGTTCTGATGTAATGTTTATTTTTACACTATTTCCAATTATACTATCTAGTGTAACTAAGTGAGATTCTTCTGAAACCGATATTTGAATGCGATCTCCAGTAGATAAGTTTTGGGAATATCCTTTTACAAATTCTTCATCACTTGGGATAAATAATACTCCTGTAGTAACGCTTCCACCTGCTCCAGGGCCGCTGCTTCCCGGGTCATTAGGGTTATTATTTATTGGAACATCTACAGTATATGCAGAAAAACCCATTGAAACAGGAATCTTGCAGCTTGTGTATGATGATGTTCCGGTACATTCAACATAGTCATCTACATCCTGCCCATTTGCTCCATCATCATCTGTCCAACTAAATGTATTTGAAGTACTATAAGCTACAGGAATAGTAATTATAAGATAATCTAAGGCCCCCCCTAACTTAAGGTCATTAATTAATTTATTCCACTTTTTCAAGCTTGAGTTCATCCCGATTAAGTCATCTACCGAATCACAAATAAATGCATTTGTCAAGTCAATCTTAGTAGGATTAAGTATATTTATTCCAAAAAATCCAATACTCATATCACCGCAATGTATTGTAAAGTTCATATTTTTTGTAATAGTAGTGTTTGTTTTAATTCCAACATCATAATCAACTCCCCCAAAGTTTTCAGTAAAATTATAATCTGTTTTATTCATGGCGGGAATATCAATAGTATACCCCCCTGGTAATTCTATTTTAAATATAAACTCTTTAGCTTGACTGCTTGTTTTTGTAGTAAAGTTTGAGCAAGCAGAAACCGCACAATTTCCAGAAGGGTCGCAAGCTTTGATTTTGTAATAATAAGAAGTTCCATTAGTTAATGCATAACCTAAATTATCTATACTAATATCAACATTATGAAATGGCTTAAAATTAGCATTTGCTTGGAATCCAGAGCCCACATCATAAAGAGTAGTGTTTTTAGTTATGCATGTTGAATCATTGTTGTAAAAAATCAAGCTAAGATTAGAAGGCTCGTTAGTGTCTGTTCTAACAAAAGCCATGTCTGAAAGAGCTTCAACTTCACTAAACATAACAATTGGAGGGGTTTTATCAGTTGTATCTATTGAAAAATTAAATGCGCTTCCACAAATCGGCATAAACTTGCACATAGGATCATTACAATCAACTAATCCGTTTTCATCATCATCCACGCCGTTCATACACTCTTCAAAAACATTAAATCCAAATTTCTGCATGTTTTTACATTTAGGGTTTTTAATATCAGGGTCTGAACAATCAACAAATCCAAAATCAATTGTTCCAGGATAATAATAGCCAGGTCCAACATAATCTGAAGGATTTTCTCTAGAACCAGATTCATTTGCACTTGCCATAAAAACTTTCATTAAAGCTGTTTTATTATATTCTGAAAAAGTTTCTAAGCCCTGTTTTTCTACTGCAATCATGACTCCTCCAATATCCCCGCAGCTTAATTTTTTGCTTGTGGTTACTAATGTATTTGTTGCAGCCCAAGTTCCATTTATGCACCTCATTAATTGCTTAGTTTCTACAATTCCTTCACTAGTGTTTCTTCCAATATATTTAATTAAAAACTCATATCCCGATTCATTATAAGCTCCGCCAATAGCATTACAGTTTCCAGTATTTATTCCATCAGTATCTAAATACCAATAAAATCTACCGCTTTTGTTTCCTTCCCCTAAAATTTTCTGAGAAAAAGGATCCATATCATTTCCAATCATATAACCATTGCATAAAATAGATTTGCTTATGTTAAATATATTAACCCCGAAGTTAAATTCTCCATCACCAACTCTCATACCCATTCCAATTATGTCTACTGCTCCATTAACTCCTGGTTCTGCTTGCGGAGGACCTCCTGCAAAATTATCAGAATCATCTGCAAGAAAAATAATTTCTCCTTTTACATCTCCAAAATGTTCATATTCTGCTTTATCCATGCACCATCCAGAAGGTTCGCTTTCTGAAACATTATTATTAGCATAAGGGTCAGTTTCATAAACACAAGTTATATCTTTTTCATTACAAGCTGTTTCATTTCCATTAAACTGCCAGCAACCAGTTCCTCCGCCCCCACCAAAAAACATAAAAGTAGAAGGCTGACAAGTCTCACTCATATTTCTCCATTCACATAATCCTGGATCTCCTGCATTAGAGCACTCTGTTGAATTTTGAATACTCCAATTAAAACATGCAGCATTACACCAACCCTCTTCCATAGAATAATTATCCTGATTCCAAGTACAATTAGAATTTGATGCACACTGTGTTGAATTTAAGTTCATGCATTCTCCCCATGCAAAATAATCACACCAACCCATTGATGCATTATAACTATCATTAACCCAAATACAATCATTAGCAGAATTACATCCTGAAACATTTCCATCATATTGCCAACAATTAGCATTATCCATTCTTGTAATATTTATATCACATACAGAACCAGAAAAATCAGATAGATTTGTACATCCTGGTTCTGCACTGCATGCAGTCAAATCATTATCAAATTGCCAACAATTTGAACCAGGCATATCACACCAACCGATTGGATTCCAAGTATCATTCATCCAAGTACAATTCATCCCATCAAATGCAGGAGCACTATTACAACTAGTATTATCTGTATACTGAAAACAATCTCCTCCAAAACTAGCTCCACCGCAAAAATTATCAAAACCACAATCAGGGTCACTACAATCTGCCATACCATCATTATCATTGTCTACCCCATCAAAACAAACTTCTCCATCATATCCTTGAGGTTTGCATAATGAACTTGTATCATCCCACTGGCAGTTTAAATTGCTTGTGGTGCATGTTATAGGCTCATAGCAAGAAAAACAATCAGTGTCACAAGTTTTCTTTGTTTTATCAACACAATAGCCTCCTTGAGGATTCTGCGAATCATTAACCCATTTACATCCATTACCATCATTAGCAAAACTATTCTGACAAGCTTGCAGAGGGTTGCTCATAAAATCACAATCTCCACAATTAGCATTACAATCTCCTGCCCCTCCGAATTCCATTTCTTTAGGGTAATCGCACCACCCTTGTTTATTAAATGCATTAGAATCTGTTTTCCATACACAATAACCTAGTGCAGAACCTTGACATGATGATTGAGCAACAGATGTGTTTGTCCATTTGGTGCCATTTGATTGAAATTCACAAGCCCAGCAAGAAGTATCACAATTTCCCTTATTACCCATTCCTACACCATCGTCAATATTAAAAAATCCAGTCATTTCACACCAACCATCTTGTTTTAACATCCCTTCCTCAACATAAAATTCAGAATTCCAGCTTCCTCCTACAGCAATACAAGAACTCTCACTTCCAATTAATTCAAAGTCATTGTCTTCTCCAAACCCAAAAACAGCCTTTTCATTAAAAGTACAATTTTTAATAGGATATGAAGAATTATCCCATTTGCAAGGCATTAAATAGGTTTGAGCTAATTGCATGCATAAAGTATAATTGTTTTTAGATAAAGGAGCTTCACAATACTGGACAGGAGGCACAGATTTTTGCTGGCTTGAAGTTCCAACATCACAATGAGAACCTGTTGTTGCTGAGCTATTTTCCCAAATACAATTTGGAAGAGGCCCATAATTACAAGCTGATTTTAGTTTGATATGGCTGCAATTAATACTTATTGAGTTGTCTATATTTGTAAATCCCTGAGGCCCGCATATATCATGGCCTTCGCAATATCCTACTGGAAGATTATAACAAGCATTTTCTAAACTAGAATTCTCAACACCGTTTGTACCATTTCCTGCTTCACAATAAGCGCAGCCAGTTATATTATTACATATATTTTGCTGGTTGTCTGCAAAAAAACAATTGACTTTTTGTGCAAACATAAATCCTCCTTCACCTCCTCCCATAGAACCTCCAAAAGGCATTACACAATTTCCAGTTGCATTAATCCATCCTCCTGCTTCAAGACAAGAGTCAGTGTCATTAAAAAATTCAAAACCACCATAACCAACTTCTTCACATAATCCCGTTCCGCTAATATTCCATTCGCAAGGCATCATTAATTGGTTTCTTAATGCAGTACAATTTTCTTCATTTGTAACTTCACTGCACCATTTAGCATTGCACCATCCTCCAAAAGTATCATAAAAACATAACCCCCCATAAGCATTTTGGCAAGCTGATTGATTGTTGTCATAAGACCAACAACCTTTTTGAATACAACAACCAATATCTATTGAAGTTGCATTAGGATTTCTCATTTGAGCATCTGACAATGTTTTGATTGGACACTGAGGGTCTTGATTTGCATCATTTGGAGACCAAGAACATTTTTGAGAGTTTTCTCCTCCAGTACAACTTGCTTTATCTGCTTCGCTATTCCAACATCCACTGTTCATACCCATAAAATCATCAGTGCCCATACACCCACCTTGATATAACAAAGAATTATTCGGAGGAGGAGCATAAATTGTCATAAAAGGATCCCAGGTGCAATTTAATACAGTTCCTAATGCACTAGTTCCATTAATACAAGATTCATTATCACCATCAAATTGCCAGCACCGGTTTGGAAAACAACAATAACCACCATAATTACAAAAAGGATCATAAATATCAGTAATATTGATTGCAACTTCTGAAGAATCATCTGAAGCCCAGATGCAGCCACCTGCATTACAAGCAGCTTTGTTTTGTGATTCATATTGTTGGCAATCAACAAAAGTTGCAGGAACAAAATTTATTAAAAATAAGATAGAAAAAGCTAATGTAATTAAAACTAAAAATTTCTTAAATCTCTCTTTAAACATCTTAACACACTCTTTTTAATTTTTTTAAAATATTATCTTGTTTATAAATATTCCCTTTGCCTATAAAAATGCTTTGTTAAAAAAACAAACTTAAAATAAGGTTTTGATTTAAAAAATAAATAAAATTTTATTTAAAAACAAATTGCTTGTAATTATTTATAACAAACATTAATAACTTTGTT
>CAZQKV010000024.1:0-9019 GCA_964593995.1 Candidatus Woesearchaeota archaeon | reverse complement strand
CAATGGCAATAGGATCTCCACTTTTAACAAAATCACTTACCCCAACTGTTGCAGACACACTTGACTTTCCAGTCTCTTTGTAAGAATACATAATCTCGCCAAGAACTGTGCCTGGGTCATGCTTATAGAGAAGCAAATTCCCTTCTTCTCCAGCATATACAAAAACCTGGAACAACAGTGGAATAAGAAGCAGAAAAATCCAGCCCCACTTAGCATTAATTGAAGATATCAACAAAAGAATCAATAAAATACTAAGAAAAGCCATTGACATTGTACTCCAGCCAGACGGATGAAAAATCAACCCAATACAAATACCACTAAAACTTGCCAACACCATTTTTAATCCAATCTTCATGATTTTTCTCCTAATCAAAAACTTTTTCATCACTGCAACTACTTGAGAAAACGGGATCTACTCACGGTATTAGACTTGTTCTCAAATGATCTGCTCGCAGTGTCCGATTCATTTTCAAAATTAGACCCCTTCATGAAGTTAGGATTCTCATACATCTTAGAATCGTCGAAAAGAGGTGCTGGCTTCTGAGTGAGAATCACAGATTGATTCTTTCCGAAAGCAACTTCTCCATGTCCTGGACTTTCAAAAAGAGAAGCACCTCCAGAAAGAGAAATTGAACCATTTGCTGAGACAAGTGAACCTCTGCCTTTCCCTAATCTAACTGAACAGCCACTGGCAAAAACACAAATCACTACTAAAACAATACTTAGCAATCCCTTTAACAATTTAGAACTAGAATTCATGATAAACCCTTTCAATAAAACTCAAAAATACACGAATTCTCCCCGCCTATTAAACATTAAAGGGTAACTAATAATCAACTAAATATATAAACAAGAAAAGTATTTGCTTGCATACAATTTCTACAATAAGCTAAACACTAAATAAACAAAAACAGATTTAGCCCTAGAAACAAAACAAACAACCTTCTTCTTGATCACATTAAAACATCACCCTCACATTTTCATCACCTTCACAACTGATCAACCGAAGGCATCACTCTTAACCAAAAGGAAATACTGCCCTCAGCTAGGCCAAAGATTAACATCCTTGAATATTCAAGCTAAAACCCAATACACAAGCTAAAGCCACAAAAAACACTGCTTGAATTATTTTCCTTTTCATTTTTTTGCCTCCCTTCTTCAAACAAAACTTTTCATCAACGCAATGCTAACACAATGCCAAATAAGCCCAGATTGTGATAATCAAAATCTTTTTCCAATTTGGACCTATTACTTCCTTGCACGAATCTTTCCAATCACTTAACAACTTTTTCATGATCGCCCCTCAACAAGATTAGCTAAAAATCAGCATAACAAATTGCGCATTCATCTGCAAGTTGCTTTACTTCATCATCACTTAATCTATACTTTTTTGCAACTCTTTGCAAAGCATCAGATCCTGAACCTAATTTATCAGCAAGAGCTGCAGCCTCCACTGCTAAACTTTTAAAATTTTTCATATCAATTCTCCTAAATTAACACTCTCCTCTAAAATTAATTAATTCTTCATTTACCACTTACAATAATGGAAACGGCCGGACTCGAACCTGCATCCTCATGAAAATCTAAACACCCCTTCCTCATTGAAATTGTGTTTTAATTCCATTAAATTCTCATGGACTCTAAGAACAAACCCAATTGAGCTACATTTCCATTTTTCTTTTTGACAAAATTACTCTTTGTTTTTCTTAAATTATTTTTAATTTAAACAAACAACAAAACAACAATGGAGGCGATCGGATTTGAACCGACGACCCGTAGTCAAACACTGATTCCTTCCTGAATATAGTGTTTTGAAATCCGTTTACTACTTACGTGCTCTACCAGACTGAGCTACGCCCCCGTTCTTTCCATCACCTTTAATTCCAATTTGTAAAATTCTTAATATCATCTATGAATTTATCTATGGGTTCTGTTCCATAATTTTTAACAGCCTCCTTAATAAGAGAAAAAAATTAGATATCAAAAACCAACTAAAAGGACAATACAAAAAATTGCCTCAAACATAATCACACCCCTTTCGTTAAAAAGGTCCTACCCAAAGCCGGTTCTTGTTATCTTCTAAACCCATTGAAATTTTCCTAAGGTAAATTAACAATGCAAAATAAACTAATCCACAAACACCGGCGAAACCAAGTCGAACCCAAGTTATAATGTCAACTTCCTGGTTTTCATGGTCTGTAAATACAGAATAACCAAGAAAAAGCCCAAGCACAAACAAACAAATTGCAACCCAAGTAAGAACCTTGTCTTTAGTTTTGAGCTTAGGAGGGGGATTTGCTTCATACCTATGTTTAGAATTCCTCATGATTAACCTCTACTTTCTCTTTATATTTTAAAGAATAAGTTATTTCACGTATTTCGCGTATACACCTAAGGTATTTCACGTATTCCGCTTTAAAATTGTCAAAAAATACACATTATTTTCAAATTAGTAAGCTACTGCCTACTTAAGTTTAAAACCTGTTTTTTAAAATACCTTGTTTCCATTTTACTGTTTCCCAGTAAAATGAGGTATTTCTTCTTGATATCAATTTCTAGTGAGTCATTTATTAAACAATATTTTTTGAATATTTTTGATATTGTTTAAGATTAGTTGTTACTTGGTTGCTATATGCAATATCAGCTTATGCTGTTTGTTTGTGAATTAATGATATAATAAATATGAAATCAATCTTGTAATCTTAATCAGTATTTTGTAATCTTATGAGCTTTTTCCAGCCTTGATCATACTTAACTTCCTGATCTTTAATTAAGCCAAGTTCTATTAATTGCTTTTTAATTTTAGTTCCTTTTCTTGCTGATAATCCTACTTGCTTGTAGAACTCAACTGTGCTTAATCTATGGTCTGGGTTTGCTTGCAGAAAAGATAAAAACATTTCCTGCTCATCAGTTAAACCGTCAGTATTTTTATTTTTTATTGTGTTTAACTTAGTAATATTTTTATTGTTTTCAGCTTTATAAAGCTTTGGTTCTTGTCTTTCCTTTTCAGTGACAACAGGTTTTTGTTCAATAATCAGAGTTGGTTCAACCCCTTGTTTGCTTTCATGATTATTTAAAGAGTTAAATCTGCTTTCTAATACATGATTTATTACTATCGAAACATCTTCTAAATTATAATATCCTTCATAAACAAAACCTTCTAAAACTTTTTCAATTTCCCTCATATTATAACCTTTAGCAAGTCTTAGTTTAACATAATCACATAAAACATTTTGTCTCTCTGTTAAAAAATCTGTTTGTATTTTTTGTTTTAATTGTTCAACAGGATTTTCTTCTTCAATGTCTTGTCCAATAGTGGTTTCCTCAATAATGTTTTCTTCTGGTTCTTCAATTACTTCTGGTTCTTTTTCTTCTTGCTCTTCAATAAATCTACCTGCATTAACAATTGCATTAGCTTGTCTAAGCATACTATTTGCAAGATTATAATCAAAACGTGGTTCTTGTATTTGTGGTTCTTGTGCCTGCATTTCTTGCCTTTGTAACTTTTCTTGCATATTATCTTTTAATTTCTGGACTTTTTGCAATTCCCCATCATATAAAGCATGTTTAGGAACTCTTAATTCATCAATTTCTTTTGGTTCTCCAACAATTTCTTCATAAGGATCATTATAATCAACATACTCATTATCAGGTTCTGGTTTATCAGGCCCTAGATTAACAGGATAAACTTGCTCAGCTTGAATTAGTTTTGGATTTTTAATTTCTCCTACAAATTCAGAATCTTCACCTTGTTCTAAATTTCTGCTTGTTAAAATTGCATCCATTCTTTGTTTAATTTGCAAATCAGAAATATTTTGTGTTCTTAAACCAACTTCATCAACCTCAATTAAAAAAGGACTAGTGTGCCTTTCTGACAACTTAACAATCGCAGAACCAACAGGAAGCTTAGTAAAATATTCTTTTCTATCTACTAACTGGGTTATCCCGCTAATATCCTGGATATCTTGAGGCAATTGCTGTTGAAAAGCAATATGGCATGCTGAGTTTCCTTTCACAGTATCACTAAGCTTTGAAATATGCTGGTCTAAACAAATTAAACTAGTTCCATACTCTCTCATTTCTCTATAAATCATATCAGTAACAGATTCATTAGCAAAAGTTGTATGTCTTTTTAAAAAAATATTATGAGCTTCATCAACTAAAATAGCATGCTCAAACTGATTGGCAACAAAATTTTGTTTTGCTTTTCTTAATTTATAAATATAAGTAAGAATAAATTCACAAAAAAACTTTTTCTCTATACTTCCAAGAGCATTTAACTCAAAAATAACTTTCTTATCTAACAAATCTTCAACATCCATGTTATTTTCACCTTTATAATTAACAACTTTTCCAAAACTCCCAAATGTTAAAACAGTTGCAATTCTAGCTGCACTCTCTAACCAAGTCCCTTCTCTTCCACTAGTTTTCTGCATCTTTTGGTCTAATCTCCATTTAATATGATACCATGTAGGATAATTTTGACTGCCATTATAAATTCCCCATTCCTTAAATGCCTCATCTAAAGTTTCTAAAAGAACTTTATGAACCCCATAAGAAACTGCAAAACATTCAGTTAGTAAATCACACAAAACATTAATCCATTCTTTAGGAGAAACTCCTTTTGGAGGCTTGTTAATATTCATTTTAAATAAATTAGCTACTCTGTCTTCACCAACAGTGAAATTCATAATTTCAGAATCAATAGTTATTAAAGGTCTAAACGATTTTTTCCAATCAAAAATTAAAAAAGGTTTTCCTTTTTCAATAAAATTCTTAATAATATGAAAACCCATTGTAGTTTTCCCGCTTCCTGACATTCCAGTAATACAAACATGTCTAATCCAGTCTTGCTCTCTTAAATTAAAATCATAAAGCTTTTTTCCAGCATAACCTACTTTAGCCAAACCATATTCCCCATTCATAGATCCTCTTTTTGGAGGCTCTAAAAGAACCCTCTGATCTAACAATTCATTTAAATGTTTTTTATATAATGCATATAAAATCTGAGCAATCTCATCTCTTTCCTCTTTAGAATCTGCCATAGCATATTTTAAATAAATATCATCAACTTTCTTGCCAAAAACAGGCCTAAGCTTGTTGCAAATTTCTTCAATTGTTAAGGGTCTCTGTGTTTGCATTTTAATTCATCCTCCAATCTGTAAAATCATAAAAAAACAATTTTTTTTTGTTTACATCAAACCCACAATTATATGGGTCAGCAGCGTCTCCTACATCTCCTGGAAAATACCCTTCATTTTTAGCAAGATCAATTTGTTCAAAATATTGTTTTTGTGCTTCTTTTCTTTGTTGGCTATTTAAATCCCAAAGATTAGTTAGATTTAGTCTATCCATAATTAAAAAAGGGATTTCAGAATCATTAACACCAACTAAATGCATTCTTGGAACATTTAATCCAATATTATCTAAACCTCTTCCGATTTCAAACTCCCTAACTAAACCATTTAATCTTGCAGGAAATTGCTCACGGTCCCCAGGATGAGGATGTTTAACAACATGAATTCCTGGAAAAAGAACAACATGCTCTCCATTAAATTTTTGTCTTAAATTTACAGCTCCAGAAACACATTCATCAATCAAGTCAGCATAAATTTCTGCTAATTTCATATCAAAATCTCCAATTATTTTTCTCATTTTATTTTCCTCTCCCATTTTTTTCAAACCAAGCTATATAAAAAAGAGGCCCAATTGATAAATAAGAACCATGATCAAAGCTAACTTCCCCACCTGGTTTAATTTTTTTTCCATCAACAAAAGTTCCATTTCTACTTCCTAAATCAACAATAGAAGGCCTTCTATACCTTGGTTGATTTATCTTACAATGATGATCTGAAACATACGGAGATTTAATAACAACATCACTCTCATCTCCTCTTCCAATTTTTGTTACTCTTTGACTATTATCAAGTAAAATCTCCTCAGGACCTTCTGTTATACAAGCCAATCTTATAATTCTTTTTGCCATTTTATTTCCTTACCACACTTTTCCATCAAAATCATCTAACATTTCTTTTCTAAGAGCTATTTCTTTATCATAAAAAATCCCAACTTCTGTACTGCATGTAACAAATTTATCATAATCAGAATGCCTATTCCCTGTTATATCAACATATTCATTATTTAATCTATACATTTCTGCTGCTTTTTCTTTATGATTTTCTGAAATAATTAATAAATCATCATTACTAACTCCATGAACTCCATCTTTCTTAACCATTTTAAGAACACCAAACATCTTATCTGCCTCATCAATAAATTTCTTTTCTAATCCAATTCCTGTTAATATTTCCATTTTTAATCTCCCAAAATTTTACCTAACATATCTAATCTGCCTTGTTTTTCAGCAAGTTCTTTTTGTTTTTCTCTTAATTCTTGTTTTAATCTAGCAACATCTTGCCAGCAGCTTACTTTTTCTTTTAACTGTAATTCAGAAATCTCAACTTGTTTTTGCTTTAATGCTATTTTTTCTCTTACTTCTTGCTCCCCAGTCGGGTTTTCAGCAAAGAAATTACTTATTCCAATCTTAATATTTTCAGCTTCATCATCTAATTCTTTGCTAAGCTCTTCTCTCTCATCCACAAGATCCTCTATTTCATCAATGGAATCTTTTAATGCTTTTAATTTTTCCTTGCCAACTTTATCAAAAGAATCTTCTCCAGAGGTATTCCAGGGTATTTCAGGTTTTCCATTAGGTGAAATATCTATGTTTTCCATGAAAAAACCATATATTTACTCTTTATAAGCTTTTCTACATTATAACTACTACTTAGTTACAACTACTTTACAACTAAATAATGACAATATTAATTAGAAACTAAAAAGTAATCAAAGAACCCAAAACCTATATAAACTAAGACTTATAATTAACATTATGGAGAATAAAATAAAAAAAGAAGTGAGAAAAGTAGGTAAAGAAATTAAAAAAGTAAAAAATAGTGTGTTCCATGCCCCTTACAGTCAGAAGTTAACTCGTGGGCAAAGAGCAGCTGATTCTTTAGCAAAATTAGCTGGTAGTTGGGCGTTTATTATCTCCTTTTTTATATTATTGGGCATATGGATGTCTACAAATATCTATGCCTGGGTTAATACTTGGGACCCCTACCCCTTTATACTTTTAAACTTAGTTTTGTCATGTTTAGCAGCAATACAAGCTCCAGTCATTTTAATGAGTCAAAATAGGGCCGCTCAAAAAGACAGGATAAGATCAGAATATGATTATCAAATTAACAGAAGAGCAGAAAGAAGAATTGAAGTTATTCAAAAACAGCTTAATAGAATTGAGAGAAGATTAATTGAAAAATGAGACTTTTTAGTTTATTCCTTAGAAACTTTATACATATCTCCGTGTCCTGGAACAATATAATCTGCAAGTTCTAATATTTTTTTCCTGCTTTCTTCTAATTTTTCAAGATCATCAGCATATTCATCTTTTTCTGGAAAATTTTCTTTCCAAAATACATCTCCACAAACAGCAACAACTCCAATATCAGTAGTCACCAAAAGAGTTATACTAGTTTTATCATGCCCGGGAGTTTTTATAATTTTAATATTTTCTGAAAACTGCTCGTTCCATTCATCACAAATATTTTTATCCCATAATCCATAAAATTCTAGTGTTTTTGCTTCAGGAAACATACCTATGTTCCTATAATGATCTATATGAGAATGAGTTAAGCAAACTATGTTCACATCATTAATCTCTAAATCTTCTTTTTTCAAAGCATCAACAAGTATTTGCTGGCCCTCTAAAACTCCAGGGTCAACAACCATTATAATATCTCCATCTCTAACCAGACTTATAGTAGGGCAAGTCTTTTCTTCTTCACCTTCCTCTGCTGAATCTGCATTTGTATACCCTTTAATCAAGATTTTTACTTCTGCCATTATTTTAAAGAAAAGCCAATCTTTATATAATTTATCATCCTAAAGACTTCATTCTAAAAGTTCATTTCCTAATTTAATATTAAACTACAAATCCCTCAGGGGAGATTTAAGGAATAAACTTCATAAAGAGCTATCAAAAACCAACAAATTAATTAAGTATAGGGAAGTTACCTAATATAAAAAATTATCAAATTTTTCCTTTTTTCCAGTCTCTCCATGTAAATTTTCCAACATTTTTTCCCTCGTAGCAATGCTACCCCTCCAAGACTTATGCGCAAGAATCCATCCAAGTTTTATTAAAGCAGTTGTTGAAAGCATTTCATTTAAAAAATTAACACCAATTTCTTGTAATTTTCTTCCAGGAGAATATACATAAGGATCTAATCTGCCATAAAGTGTCTGAGGAGCAGCATATACAAACATTCCTTGATTAATTACTTGTTTTAATTTAGGAATCCAATTATTTTTTCCTTCACTTAAAACATGACCCAAACCAGACATTTCAATAACAATGCCTCTATAACCTTTTTTTCTATAATAATCCAAAATATCTGGATTTTGATTAGGATAAAATTTAATTAAAGCAACCCTATCATCAAAAACAGCATCAACATAAACTTTTCTTTTGTTACTTGTCTTAGTATAATCACTTCTAATCATTTGTATTTTATCTGGCCATACTTTAGCAATAGGCTTGCAATTAATAGGCCTAAATGCATCTCTTCTAGAAGTATGCATTTTCCTGCACTTTGTTCCTTGTAAAACATAACAATAATCATCGTTTGTAGTTGCATGCCCAACTAATACAACTTCTGCAATATCAGAAAGAGCAACTCTTGCAGAACATAATAAATTTAATCTACTGTCTGCACTTCCCCTATCAGAGCTTCTCTGACTATAAGTAAGTACAACAGGCTTATTTAATTTACCTAGCATAAAACTTAATGCACTTGCTGTATAATGCAAAAAATCAGTCCCATGACTCACAATTACTCCTTTAACCTGCTTATCTTTTAAAGATTTTTCAATTAATTTAGCTAATTTAATCCAATCACTAGAATTCATGTTTTCACTTGCTTTTGAAAAAGGAGTCTTAACCCTTATATCTGCAACC
>CAZQKV010000023.1:0-9123 GCA_964593995.1 Candidatus Woesearchaeota archaeon | reverse complement strand
CTGTGGGCCAGTTTGGTTACGCTTCGAGGTTTGGGACTTCGCGACCCCGGTTCAAATCCGGGCAGCCCCACTTTAAAAAGAAAGATAAAAATATTAAGATTAAAAAATTAAAAAATGCCAAAATTAAAAAAAACTAAAGCAGCAGGAAGATTTGGAGTAAGATACGGACGTAGAGTCAGGACTAAAATAGCAGAAATAGAATCAACTCAAAGAAAAAAACAAGAGTGTCTATTTTGTAAGGGAACTGCAAAAAGGCTTTCTAAAGGAATTTGGCAGTGCAAGAAATGCAATAAAAAATTTGCAGCATACACCTATTTTCTTCCTAAAAAAGAAGAATAATTAAATTTAAATAGGGTTAAACTAAATAAATATATAAGATGGCAGCATATAAATGTTTCAAATGCGGAAAAAAGACAACAAGTACAATACTTCAAAAAAGATTTATTTGTGTTAGTTGTGGATCAAAGATTTTTTATAAACCAAGAAAGCATATCGCAAAAATAAAAGCTATTTAATTCTGATACTAATATGGAACCAAGTAAAGAAATTCAAGAAAAGATACAAGAATTACAAACTATTGAGCAAGCTTTGCAAAGTTTGTTAATGCAAAAGCAAGCTTTTCAAATGGAATTAAGTGAAACTGAAAATGCTCTTTCTGAAATCGCAAAATCAGATGATGAAATTTTTAAAATGATTGGTAACATAATGATCAAGACTGACAAGAAATCAACTGAAGCTGAATTAAAAAATAAACAAGAACTTTTAGCATTAAGACTTAATTCAATAGAAAAGCAGGAAGCAGATTTATCAAAACAATCTGAAGAATTAAGAGCAGAAGTTATGAAAAATATTAAGTGATTCTTTAGTAATTTTATTTTTTAATATAATCCTAGTATAATAGGGCTTGATAGTATATGCTTAAAGATTTCTATTTTACCACAGAAATCTTTATAAACTTTCTACAATAGAACTTAATTATGGTGTTTGATAAAATAAAAAAGAGTCTTTCAGGATTAACAAGAGGTTCTGAAGATACCGAGTACATTGAGATAGATTTAGGCAGAGAAGTTAAGAGAGCAAAGGTTATTGTAAGGCCCTTTGTTTTAAAAAGTTTTGAAGATGTTAATACTATTTTAAATGTGTTAAGAGAGGGTTATACTATTGCAATTATTGATATAAAGCAATTAAGAGCAAAAGATGTTATTGAACTTAAAAGAGCAATCTCAAAAATCAAAAAAACTGCAGATGCTTTAGAAGGAAATATTGCTGGTTTTGGAGAAAACACAATAATTGTAACTCCTCAATTTGCAGAAATTTACAAATCAAGGTCAGCCAAAACCCATTCTGCTAGAGATGTTATTGAAGGATGATCTTAAATAATTTTGATTTTAAATAAGTTTTTAAATAAGTTTTTTTTCTTAGATTAAAGATGAAAGTTCTATATATAGAATCAAGATATAAGTCAGACCCGGTCATACTATCTAAACTATCTCAGACTGAGATAGCAAAACTTCCAAAAAAGATTTTTTTAGCTTACACTATCCAATATAATCAGATTGCTCTATTTGTTAAAAAACAACTTGAAAAAAATAATATTAAAATAGGGAAATTTCAACAAGTTCTTGGATGCACTAAAATTTCAACAAAGCTTCCTATTTTGTTAATAAGCTCAGGAGAATTTCATGCAGTAAACTTATTTTTACAGTCTCCTATTATATATACACTTGAAAATAATAAAATCCACCAAATTCCTTTAAAAGAAATAAAAAAATTAAAAGCAAAAAGAAAAACTACCCTAATAAAATTTCTAAATGCAAAAAGACTAGGAATTTTAGTAACAACAAAATACGGGCAAGAAAATCTAGAAAAAGCTTTGAAATTAAAAGAAAAATTAAAAAAACAAGATAAAGAAAGCCATATTTTCCTTGCAAACAATATTGAAACAAGTCAATTTGAAAATTTTGATATAGATTCTTGGATAAACACAGCATGTCTTGGCTTGTCTAATGATTCTTTAAATATAATTAATATGTCTGAATTGCCAAAATGAATTACGAAGATTATATAAAACATTTTATCGTCGAGAAATTAACATTTTATTGATGTTAATAGCAGTATAATAATCTATTTCGAATATAATAAAATTTATAAACTGTTTTAACTCAAAAATTATAACATGATAAAGTCAAAAATACTTTCATTGTTCTTATTCACTGTACTTTTATCAATAATGGTGGTTAGTGCAGTTGATTTTAGTGTTTCTAAATCCTCAATTAATTTTGTAAAACCTGTTGACTCAGCAACTTTTACAATAAATTCTGCTGAATGGAATGAGACTGTTAGTTCAAGTTATACTATAGTTACTCCAACAGACATTTTAAATGATGATGATGAGGCTATTACAATTACTGCTTCACCTAGTGTTTTAACAGAAATTAATGATACAACAATAATTACATTAAATTCTACTATTGATTATTCTAAATTAACTCTTGGGAAATTATATACAGGAGATTTAATGATTATAGATAGTGATGATAATTCTATTAATAAAACAATAGAGCTTAGTTTTGGCAGTGCTTATTGTGAAAATGGGTTTCAAAATGAAGATTTACTTGAAATAGATGTGGAAATTGATAATGCTAACGGATTTGGAGAAGAAGATACTGAATGGTATCCTTTAGATGAAATTGAAATTGATATTAATGTAGAAAATATGCATGATGATACTATTGATGATATAACAGTTGAGTGGTGTTTATATTCTGTAGATGAAGATGATTGTGTTATTGAAGATAAAGAAGCAGACTTTAAATTAAAAGAAGATAAAGACAAAGATATTTTAATCTCTTTTCAAGTAGACCCTAATGACTTAGATAAAGATGCAAATGATTATATACTTTTTGTTAAAGTATATAGTGATCATAAAGATTATGGGGAAGAAAACCTTTGTACTGAATATTCAGAACCAATTGATATAATCCTTGACGACCATTTTGTAGTTTTAAGTGATGCAGAAATAACAGAGCAAGTTGCATGTGAAGATTATATTGATTTTAGTGCTGATATTTGGAATATTGGGCAAGAAGATGAAGCAGAGATTTATGTGATGGTATACAATAAAGAACTTGATATTAATGAAAAAATAGATGTAGGGGACATAGACACACTAGAAGATAAGTTATTAACTTTTGATTACTTAATCCCAAAAGGAACAGAAGAAGGCACTTACTTTTTAGAGTTCATTATTTTTGATGAAGATGATGATATTTTTGAAAATGATAATGATGATGAAGCAAAGTTCCGTTACTCTTTTGTTGTAGAAGGAAATTGTGTTATTAAAAAATCAGCTGTAAGAATTACTGCAGAACTTGATGATGAAACTCCTGAAGCAATAGCAGGCAAGAGTGTGATTATCAAAGCTACATTAATTAATATAGGAGATGAAGAAGCAACTTACACTGTCTCAGTTTCAGGAAATAGTGGTTGGTCAAATGTTGATAAAATTGATCCCCCAAGTGTTACTTTAGATGCAGGAGAATCAAAAGATGTTAGCATAATCTTGCAGTTAGATAATGATGCTGAAGGAGAAAAAGAATTTACAATAAGGGCAGATTATGCAGAAGGATTTGAAGAACAAGCAGTAGCTCTTGAAATATCTAGTGAGGAAATAAAGTATGAAGCTGTTGCACAGCACATAAGAGATAACTGGTTTATTTATGTGATTGTGATAATTAATATCATCTTAATCATAGCAATAATTGCAGTTATCAGAAGAATGTCTTCACCAGCTGTTTCTGCTATGTAAATCAGCAACTTTTAATTTTTCTTTTTATTTAAGTCTTTTTTTGTTTAAAATCAAGAAGCTTTTGCTAATTCTGGGTGAATTTCTTTTTTATATTTTCTTAACCACAAATATCTATAAAGGGGGTGATCCCTCATTCTTTTTGCTTCTCTGAAAAATGAGAAATCTAACACAGGCCAACAATTCACTAATTCTCCTGGTAAAGAACTATTTTTTAATACAGATAAATCTCTTTTACAATTATATGTTATTCCTCCTACTACACATAAAGAAAGAGTTTGAGCTGGCGAATAGTTTTTCCTCCTGCAAATATCTTGCACTTTTGCAATAAGCATTGCAGTTTGATGTGGTTCAAGACTAGGTTCAAAATCAAGCCCCCTTTTTCCTGTTTTTCTTCTAAAAATCATAATTACCTCCTACTTCCCAGCTTTTAATCTTTTCATCATCCTAATACCTATTTCATATTTTTCTTCAATCAGGACCATTAAATAGCCTATAAGGTACCCGATAATTGCTCCAGCAATCACATCAGATAAATAATGAACTCCAAAATATACTCGTGAAAATGCAACTAGACAAGCGAAAGCAAACCAGACATATCTAAAGCTTTTAAATTCTTTGTCAAGGATTGGCAAAGCAGAAAAAACAAATACTGCTTGAAAACTAGGAAAACTAAAGTTCCAAGTGTTAAAATTATCCCTCATAAAGTGAAATGCTATTATTAATGCTTCAAATCCTTTTTTTGAAAGAAAAGCATTTGTAAAAGGCCTTGGCCTTCTAATCCCAATTTTTATAAAAAAACTAACTAAAAAGCTGAGAATACTAGAAAAAATCAATGGAACTATCCATCTTTTTTTATGCTCTCTCCAAAGAAACAAAGTAGTTAAAAAAAAGAATATAATAAATACATTTGTAGCAAAAGCTATACTAAGAAAGAAATAGTCAAGATAAAGTGATCTTAAACCCGCAGCTAAAAGCATAATTTGCAAGTCAAAAAACATAGCAAGTATCATTAGTATAACTGCCATTAATAATCCTAATATAACAATAATATCTCTTTTTTTCATACTAATTCATGTAATTAAATATTTAAATAAATTTCTCTTCTTAAAACTATGGAAGTAAAAAGAAATTATGCAGTTTTAATTTTTTTAAGATACCTAATATTGCTTGGAATAATGTTTACTCTTCCCTTATTTTATCTGATTTTAAAACCTTTAACAATACATTCTTCTGCATTTTTATTAAGTCTTTTTTATAATGTTTTAATAACCCAAGATTTTTTAATAATAAACTTAACATTTCCTATCCAAATAGTTTCTGCATGCGTAGCAGGTTCAGCTTATTTACTATTATTAATCTTAAATTTATCAGTTCCTATGAAACCAAAAAAAAGAGCTTACGCAATTGCTTTTTCTTTTGTGTTATTGTTTTTGGTAAATGCCCTTAGGATACTTGTTTTTTCTATACTCCATGTTAATAACTTTAGGTTTTTTGATTTAGCACATAAATTTACTTGGTATTTTTTAAGTACCCTGTTTGTTGTTACTATCTGGTTTTTTTCAGTTAAAATATTTAAAATAAAGAAAATTCCTTTTTATTCAGATTTTAAATATTTTCTAAAAATAATAAAATCTTAATTATATTAAAAAATTAAAAATTCCAAGCCCGCCAATTGTTATAAAAGTAGTTATTAAGCCTGCAGCAATAACACCTAATGCAATAACTGCAATGCTTTTTATTCTGTTTAATTTAAATACCCAGGAAAGCAAGATTCCAGTATAAGCTCCTGTTCCTGGAAAAGGAATAGCAACAAATAAAAAAACAGCAAAAAGGCTTAAGGTTTCATATCTCTTCCTTATTTTAGATGTTTTTTTATTAACATAATATTCAAAAAACCTCTTATAAGCCCTGATTTTTAATAAAAATTTATTTATATAATCAAGAAAAAAAAACAAGACAGGAATTATTAATATATTTAAAAAAACTGCAATTAAAAAAGCACTTATTGGGTTGATTCCAGCTTTTAAAATAGCATAGGGAATTGCTCCTCTTAATTCAGATACGGGCAAAATAGAAAGGATTATTATCCAAAATAAAGGATTCATTTTTACACTTCCCCATTATTTTCCACACCATCATTATTCTCTAGGTTTTCTAGGGTTTTCTGTTCTTCCATCTTTTCATTAAAGTGTTGCATATATCTGTCTATGATTTCTACTACAAATCTTTCTGTTAACTGATTTATCTCGCAGTTTGTAAATACCATCTCATAACAATTACTTCCTATTTTAGTTATTCTTGTTTCATTTCCACTAGAAATACTTAATACAGTATTATCTGGCTTGTTTTCACAAGTTATATAATCAAAACCAGTTTCATTAGCATGGGTTTCATTGCTTATTCCAGGTTTTACATTTAGCATTGCAAATTTTTCAAGAAATTCTGAAAGACTTGCAATAGAGCCCCAAGTTAATTGACAAGGCTCAATTTCTGCAGCAATTGTTATATAAACTGGAAATTGTCTGTAAAATGATAATCTGTCATCATGCAATTCAAGCTTTACATTTTCAAGTTCTCTAGGGTCATTCATAAGATTAATATTATAAGTTCCTATTATTTGCCCTTTTCTGTCAATAGGGATGCTAGCAGCATAAAGAGGAATTTCCCCAAGCCTTGTTTTTGTAAATCTTAAACCAATATAATCAAAGTGATTAACATAATTTTCTCTATAATAGGAAAACCCGACAAAACTAACTATTAATACAATCATAAAAACAAGAACCCACATAATGTAAAGGTTCTGCTTTGTAATCTCCTTGCTCTCTTTTTTTTTAGAGTCTTTTTTTTGTTTTTTTGTTTTTTTGTTTTTTTTAGCCATTTTTAGATTTCTAAGACATCAAATATAAAAGCATCTGCATATTTAGTTTGATTAATGTAATCTGCATTTATAAAAACACATGTTCCTTTTTGAGATATATTTTCCTGATTATTTTCAGGTTCATTAATAATAATTACATTATCTTCAGAACAGTTTTTAATTGGTGCATCATCAGAACAAGTAATATTATAACCAGATAAACAAACTCCTTTTTGAGGAGATTTTAAAAGAAATTGAATAAAATTTCTTGCTATTTCAATATATGCTTCTCCAGCATATCCTGCAAAATACAATTGTTTTCCAGAATAATCTGGGATAGTTAAATTACTATTAAAACTAATATTTTCTGTTTCATAAGGATTATAAATTGTCATAAAATCAGAATTAGATTTATTAAAAAACCAGTAACCAGAATTAGCAGTAAATATTATACCATTATACTCAATCTCTTCTACTTCTTTATTATCTGTCTTGTCCATAAACGAGTAGCCTAATACACTCAGCCCCATTAGAAGAATTAAAACTAATCCGATAAGCATATGGTTTCTTTTCTTTTTTTTCTCAAGAGTTTTTTTTGTCTCTATTCGTCTCATAATTATTAACAATAATTTTGCTTTAAATAACTTTTCATAAGTTCCACTAAGGTGTTAAGCCAGGACATATCTAGAGTCTCAACTGAAAATTAGTTCTGAATAGAATTCAGGAAGGCAAGCTTAACTTGAATCTCTTTATCCTTGGTATCTGGTAATTATCTTTTAAGCTACTTATCTGTAGAGCGAGAAATGTTTATTAAATATTAGTTAATGAGGAATACTTGATTTAGCAGAGCTTCCCAAGTTTATGTATAAATAAGCTATTTTAGGGTAAGAAACATGTCCTAAACCTACACATCATAAGTTCCACTAAGTAATAAGAAAAAAAAGAAAAAAAAGAAAAAAATAAAAACTCAAATTTATGCAACAGTTGGATTCACAATCTTGGTTCCTATAGCAATATCTTCACTAATGCCGTCTGCAACATCTGCTGCAGCTCTTGTGGTATCAGTAGCTTCATATCCAGCAACAAGCATTGCTATTTTATCGCCTGCATCATAAGGGTTGTCAAACACTTCAATTAAGTATCCTCCAACACCTACAGTTGTCTTTGCAGTAAATGCTGTACCACAAATTGGATCGTTGCTATTTAATAGCTTAGCAGCAACAGTGTTAATACAACTTCCACCAACAATAATCAAGTTCTTGCTAGAAACTGAGCTAACAGAAGCATCTGTAACATAAGATACAGAACTTCCTGTGCTTCCAGATGTTATTTCAACATCTCCTTCAGCAATAACAACATCAGGACTTACAAAATTATCAGGAATCATAGCAGTTATATCTGCTGGAGCTGATGAAGAGTCTATAACTGTAACTTCTGCACCATAATTAGTGATTCCCATAGTCTTGTCATCATTATTAGGATCTTCTAATAAGTTAACACTTGAACTAACAGCTGAACTAGTTATTTCATCATCTGTACCATCATATGATAATACAACTGAAAATACTTTTTGCCCATTTGTAAGCATAGAGTCATCATCATCCCTGTCAGTATCATCAACACTAACTGTAACATTCCAGTCTGCAGTAGTGTCTGAATCATCAGTCTGACATACTTCTATTAAAGTGTTTTCCTTAGTTCTTAAATAGATTCTAACAGCGTCTTCTCCACCACCAGTAGCATTAACATGCATTACAGATACACCATTTAAATCACTAGCAGCAAGACTTATATTAAAGTCATCTTCATTAGATGCACTAGCATTATTGAAATCATATGTATATCCACCTAACTTAATACTAAAGCTATTACCACTAAACTCCTTTGTTACATCATCTGATTGTCCTAAAACACCAAATGTTGCTTTACTGCCATCAGAATCATAGTCAACACCCTTGTATTGAATTACAAAAGACCTTGCATCACTTCCTGGATCAGTAGGGTCTCCATTTGCTAATACAAAATAATCGTTTTTCACAATTACATTAGTAGCATTTAAGTTCAATGGTCTTCCATCTTTATAACCAGGCAAAAGAGCTGATGCAGTAGCATAAAGTAATGGTATGTCAACACTAGATTCAGAATCTACAGTATCCAAACTTAGTTGATACTTCTCATTATTTGAAGTCGGCTGAAGCCTTACTTCTTCGTATTCAGCATCTCCGAGTCCATTGAAAACAATATCCCAGTTTCCACCAAATAAGATTCCTTCATCATTGCCTGCTTCAAGTATTATTTCACTTAGTTTTCCGCCAATTGGAACCCATAAGTCTTCTGGAGCAGTCATACTAATGTTTATCTCACTAATTGAAATATCTGAATTAGTCTCGCTTGAGTCAATAGTTACAGTAGTTTCACTTATAGTTTCAGTATTGACAATTAATCTGTCTCCATTTTA
>CAZQKV010000022.1:0-9245 GCA_964593995.1 Candidatus Woesearchaeota archaeon | reverse complement strand
CGTCACATACTTTAGAACCAAGTCATGTTTTAAAAGCAATTGGGTTATCTGACTTAGAAGCAAACACTTCAATAAGGTTAAGTTTAAGTAAATTTAATGATCAAAAAGAAATTGATTATTTACTTAAAGTTTTGCCAGTAATTGTTAAAAAATTAAGAAGCATGAGCCCGATAAAATGAATGATAAAGAATTTTTAGAAAAAACATATGAAAAACCCGGGGCAGTCTGGACTAGTGAAGAACCTCCTGAAGAACTAAAAGAATTAATAGAATCTAAAAAAATAAAACCTTGCAAATGTCTTGATGCTGGATGTGGAGAAGGATTTTATTCTATTTATTTAGCTAAAAAAGGGTTTGATGTTTTAGGAATTGATTTGTCTGAAAATGCAATAAAATATGCAAAACAAAATGCAGAAAAAGCAAAAGTTAAAATAAAATTCTTAGCAAGGAATGTTTCAGAGTTAGGTAAATTAAATGAAAAATTTGATTTTATTTTAGAATGGGCTTTACTTCATCATATAACGCCTGAAAAAAGAAAAAAATATATTAAGAATATAAATAAGTTGTTGAATAAAAATGGAAAATATTTTTCAATGTGTTTTAATGTAAAAGACAGAAAATCTAGTAAAGGAAAGAAAGCTTGGGAAGTTACTGGAAAACAAGAGAGGCCTGAAGGGGGGAGAAGGCCTGTAGGTGCAACATTATATTTCTCATCATTAGAAGAACTAGAAAAATTATTCTCACCTTATTTTAAAATAATTGAAAGTAAAGTATATGAAAAATCAGGAGTTGGAGGAAACAATACTTGGAATTATTTTTTAATGGAGAAGAAATGAAAAAACAAATCAAAAAAGATATTAAAAAACAGAATGAACAAAATAAAGCAAATAAAAATCCTATAAGCAAAAACATGAGTTTTCATGAAATAATGGAGAAAAATTCAGAAGCAATTGAAATTTTATTAGGAAAAGGAATGCATTGCATTGGATGCCCAATGGCTATGCAAGAAACTTTAGAAGATGGAGCAATTGCTCATGGCTTAAATCCTGATAAGTTAGTTGAAGAAATTAATGAAAAATTAAATAAAAAAGAAAAAACAAAGAAGAGGAATAAGGAAGATGAAAAGGAGAAAAAATAAAAATGCAGTCTTATAATAAAAAAGTCGTAAAATTATTTAAAAACCCAAAAAATATGGGAGAAATGAAAAATCCTGATGCTGTTGGAGAAGTTGGAGATCCAATTTGCGGTGACATAATGAGAATATATCTTAAGATTAAGGATAATAAAATTAAAGATATTAAGTTTCAGACAATGGGATGCATTGCTGCTATTGCTACATCATCCATGGTTACAGAACTTGCAAAAGGAAAAACTTTGCAAGATTCAAAAAAAATCACAAACAAAGATATTGTTAAATCTCTTGGAGAACTTCCTTCAATAAAATTGCATTGTTCAAATTTAGCTGCGGATGCTTTAAAAAAAGCAATTGAAAATTATGAAAAAAGGCAGAATTAAAAGAACAAAAAACAAACAAATAAAATGAAATATTTAATAAAAGTAAAATAAGTTTTATTAAAATAAAATGAAATATTTAATAAAAGAGAGCGGAGAAAGAGAAAGATTTGATAAAAAGAAAATTGAACATACATGTATTAAGGCAGGAGCTTCTAGACAGCTTGCAAAAGAAATTGCGAACAAAGTTGAAAAAAGAGTTTATAATGGAATGAGAAGCAGGAAAGTTTTAAGATTAATCTTAAAATTATTAAAAACAAATCCTGAAATTGCATTAAAATATGATTTAAAGAGAGCAATCATGTCTTTAGGTCCAGATGGTTATTTTTTTGAAGAATTTTTTTCACAAATATTGCAAAATTATGGTTATGAAACAAGTGTTGGTGTTTTTTTAAAAGGAAAGATAATAGAACATGAAGTAGATATTATTGCTAAGAAAAAACTTATTGCAATGATTGAATGCAAGTATCACAATCATTTGGGAAATTACACAAAATCAAAAGAAGCAATGTATACTTATGCAAAATTTTTAGATTTAAAATCAAATAAACAAAACAAAATTGATTACCCGTGGCTTGTTACAAATACTAAATGCAGTCCTCATGCAAAACAATATGCAAAAGGAGTTAAATTAAAAATAACAAGCTGGAATTATCCTAATAAGGAAAGTCTTCAAAAATTAATTGAAAATAAAAAACTATATCCTATAACTATTTTAAAAAGTGTCAATAATCACATTAAAGACAGCTTGTTTAAAGTGAAAATCGTGCTTGCCAAAGACTTATTAAACAGGGATATAAATAAATTGGCAAAAAAGACAAGCATTGATGAAAGGAGATTAAGAAAAATCATTAGTGAAATAAGTCAAACTCATTTGAGTTAAACAAAAAATATATAAACTTTAAACTGCTTGTAATAATATAAAAATTTTTCTACACAAAAACCAAAAATAAAAACTGGCAAAATGACAGAAGACATATGTTCTGAATGTGGTGGATGGTTGTGCCCGTATTGCGAAGAGTGTGAAAACTGCGGGACATGCACTTGCAGTGAAGAGCCGCTTCAGAAAATTGATTCATAGGAAATAATCTTATTAGATTAAATTCATTATCCTCTAGAATAGAAAAAAATAAAAAGAATAAACATAATAGTATAAAATGGTGATGTTAGAATTATTTAATTTTCTGCATTTTATTGGCTTAGCCTTTGGATTAGGGGGAGCTACTATTGCTGCAATCATTTCTAGTAAAGCTGCTAAAGACAAGCAAGTTGCAAAAGTTATTAATAAAATCCTCCCAAGTGTTGCTAAATTAATTTGGACAGGCCTTGTTTTATTGATTATTTCTGGAATAGCTTTGCCATTTTATATACAATGGCCTCTTGACAAACAATTATTAATAATAAAACATATTCTTGTTTTTTGGATTGTTGTCATCGGAATAATCATAGGAATCAGAATTAAAAGGAAAAAAAATGTTAAGGGCCTTAGTATCATTAATTTAATTTTATGGTATGGAGTGACTTTAATGTCTTGTTTTGCTTAAGGAAGTTTTTTAGTGTTTTTTTTACTAGTTTTTCTGGTTCTATTTGTTCTCTCATTTGCTTTGCTTGTTTTTTCTTTTTTATTTCCTGCTTTTTTTGAATCTAGTTTCATTTTTGAAAAAACATATACATACAAGATAGGCAAGATTCCTGCTGTATTAAACAATGCAAGCACAACAAACCAAGCAACTTTTCTCTTTGTAGCTGCTTTCCACATTGCAATAAGCTTCCAAATTCCATCCCATATTGCAACAACTATCATTAAGATCAAATAAGGTGTTGAAACACCTAATGATGTTGCAAATTCTGTAAGTGGTGCTGCCATTTTAACCAGCCCCCAGTGTTGCAAAATTTCTTAGAATCAACAACCAGATAAGACTGTAAATGAAGCCTAGCACTGTTCCAATTATCCCTGTCACTAAACCTGCTATTGCCATACCTTTTCCTTGTTCTATTTTTATTCCTTTAATAGAAAATATAATTGCAATTATCCCTAGGATTAAACTTATAAATCCTATCCAAAAAAAGAATATAGAAGATATTACAGAGCAAATTCCAAGAACCATTGCAGCTATTGCAATTCCTTTCCCTTGATTTTGTTGTTTTTTAACCTCTTTCATGGTTTATCATAATTTCTCTTGTTTTTAAACATTTTCATTAGACAAAAAAGAGTACATCAAATTCTACATATTGTATGATACTCGAGGACAGAAATCTTTAAATACTAATTGCTTTTAGTAACCTCGTTGGCTACAATAAATTGTGGTTTTCAAAAACGAGGTATACAATATATTGTGTTTTATTGTATGTCTTTATTTAGGGGCAATTTCAGAGGTGTATGATGAAATGTATATTTTGCGGGCGAGATACTCATGTTACAGATAAAAGAGAGTCACGTGAAGGAACGAGAAGGCGAAGAGAATGCCTAAAATGCAAAAAAAGATTTACAACATATGAAAAACCAGAAGAAAAAGATATTATTGTTGTTAAAAAAGATGGAAGAAGAGAGCACTTTTTGGACGAAAAATTAAGACTAGGATTAATTAAGGCTTGCCAAAAGCGCCCTGTTCCTATGGAACAAATAGATAAAATTGTTGAAGATATAAAAGAAAAATTAAGAAAAAAAGGTAAGGAGGTTAAAAGCGAAATGATAGGAAAATTAGTAATGAGCAAATTAAAAAAGCTTGATAAAGTTGCCTATGTTCGTTTTGCCAGTGTTTATTTAGATTTTAAAAATCTATCTGATTTTAAAAAGGAGTTAAGGGGGTTGTAGTATGGTTGAGGGGGCTGTTGATTCTTTAGATAGAAATTCATATGTTCCCCTTATCACAAGATATTTTTCAGAAGAAGGAAAGGACATTTATAAAGAAATCCCTTGGGATAAGTCAGATATTCAATTAACAGATGATGACAATAAACCAACTTTTAAACAAAAAGATTGCGAATTTCCTGCTTGGTTTAGCTCTTTAGCTAGAAAAGTAGTTGCTTCAAGATATTTTTATGGTTACCAAAAGAGTATTGAAAGAGAAAGCTCTTATAGGCAATTAGGAGGAAGGGTATGTGAAACAATTGCAGATTGGGGATTAAAAGATAATTATTTTAATAAAAAAGAAGCGTTGGTTTTTGAACAAGAGTTAGCAAAATTAGTATTTAACCAAATGGGTGCTTTTAATTCTCCTGTATGGTTTAATGTTGGTTTACATAGATATAAGTCTAGAAAACTTAAAGATGAAAAATTGAGTTGGATTATTGCTAAAGAAGATATGACCATACCTTATGAAACCCCTTATGGAAATGTAGAAATGAAAGTAAAAAAAGGAACTGCTGTTCCTGTATCTTCAATAAAAGATAAATCTTCTTGCCAAACTTCTGCTTGTTTTATACAATCTGTTGGTGATACTATGGAAGACATATTAATGCTGGCTGTATATGAGGGGTTGTTATTTAGACATGGTTCAGGAACTGGTACAGACCTTTCTACTTTAAGAAGTGCTAGGGAAACACTTTCTGGAGGAGGAAAACCTTCTGGACCTCTTGCATATCTATGTTTTTATGACCAAATAGCTAGAATTGTCAAATCAGGAGGCAGAAACAGAAGAGCAGCTAAAATGGATTCTCTTAAAGATAAACATCCTGATATAAAAGAGTTTATAGAAGCTAAGACTACTCAAGAAAAACTGCTTAAAAACCTTATAAGATTAGGGTATAATCCTAATTTTGCAAAAGAAAATGTTTTATATCAAAATGCTAACCTATCTGTCAGGCTTAGTGATGAATTTATGAATGCTGTTGAAGAAGATAAAGATTGGAAAACAATACCTGTTCACAGTATGGATCTCGCAGATGACATGCCAACTTATAAAGCAAGACAACTTTTTCAATTAATCGCAGAAGGGACTTATATTTGCGGGGATCCTGGGATACAGTATGATACTACAATAAACCTGTGGCATACTTGTCCAAATTCTGGTCCTATAAATGCTTCAAACCCTTGTTCTGAATTTATGTTTATAGATAATAGTTCCTGCAATCTTGCCTCATTAAATCTCAGAGGATTTGTTGATGAAAATGGTAAGTTTAAAGTTTCTGATTTTAAGCAGGCAACAAGAATCTTCGCGATTGCTCAGGATTTACTTTATGATAATTCAAGTTATCCAAGAAAAGAAATTGCAGAAAACTCCTATAGATTCAGACCATTAGGACAAGGTTATGCTAATCTTGGAGGATTATTAATGTCTATGGGAATTCCTTATGACTCTGATGAAGGCCGGGCTATTGCTTCAACAATAAGCGCATTGCAAACAGCAAATGTTTATAAAACATCAATAGAAATGGCAAAAAAACTTGGTCCTTTTGAAGCATTTGAAGAAAACAAAGAGCCTATGTTAAAGGTCATTAAAATGCATAGGGATCATGTTAAAAAAATTGATGGAAGTAAATTACCTAAAAATCTTGGATTAGAAGAAGCATTAGATTCTGCCCTTGAAGATTTTGAATATGATTTTAGAGAAGGAGAAAAATACGGGTTTAGAAATGCTCAGGCAACAGTATTAGCTCCTACTGGAACAATCGGGTTTATGATGGATTGTGACACAACAGGAATGGAACCAGATATAGCCCTTATTAAGTATAAATTATTAGCAGAAGGAGGAACATTAAAAATAGTAAATAATTCAGTCCCTTTTTCATTAAAAAAATTAGGATATTCTAATGAGCAAATAGAATCTATAAAAAAATACTTAGATGAGAATGAAACCATCGAAGGAAGTGAATTAAAAGAAGAACACTTACCTGTTTTTGATTGTGCTTTTAAACCTAAAAAAGGAAAAAGATTCATAGGTCCTAGAGGCCACTTAAAAATGATGGCTGCTATTCAGCCGTTTATTTCTGGGGCAATTTCTAAAACAATAAATTTAGATGAAAAAGTAACTGCAAAAGAAATAGAAAATATTTATAAAGAAGCTTGGAAAATGGGACTAAAGGCAGTAGCAATATATAGAGAAGGAACCAAAAACTTACAGCCCCTTTCTGTTTCAAAAAAATCTGGAGGATTAGAACAAATATTGACCCCTATTAGAAGGAAACTTTCTACTACAAGAAATTCTATAACACACAAATTTAACGTAGCAGGGCATGAAGGATATTTAACTGTCGGTTTGTATGAAAATGGAGACCCTGGAGAATTATTTATAACAATGTCTAAAGAAGGAAGTACTATTGGGGGGTTAATGGATACTATTGGAACCCTTACTTCTTTTGCTTTACAATATGGAATACCTTTGGGAGATTTGGCCAATAAATTAAGAAATAATAGATTTGAGCCTTACGGAGTAGTTTATGAAGGGCATGAGGATATTAAAACTGTTCTTTCATTAACTGATTATATATATACATGGATGGCAAAGAAATTTGGTTGTGAGATAGAACCCAATCCTAAAGCATATGATTTTGAAAAAGCACAAAAACGACCTCAAAAAGCTGAAGAGCAAGATAAAAACTCTAACAAAAAAAGTCTAGTTTTTGCAGGAGAGCCAGGTGGCTTTTGTATTAAATGTGGCTCTCAAATGTTTAGATTTGGACATTGTGAAGAAAGATGTTCTAATCCTAAATGTGATCATATTAGTTATAATGGATGCGGGCAATAATATTTCTCCAACCATCAAAACCTTTATTAATGGTGTATTTTTATTGTTCTTGATGATTAAAACAAAAATCAGAGGTGAGAATGGAATACATCGAAAATTGAAAATTTTCGAGCATTTAAATTCCAGAGGAATTAAAATATGGTTGCAAGAAACGACTCTGCAATGGAGATTACAAACGAAGAATTTGATGAAATCATTAATAATTCTCACAAAACAGTAGTTGTTGATTTTTTTGCTGAATGGTGCTTTCCCTGTATTATGCTTTCTCCAATTATTGAAGATATTGCTAAAAATATGAAAGAAGTTAAGTTTGCAAAAATTAATATTGATGATAATAAGGACTTAGCAATGAAATATCATGTTTCAAGCATCCCTTGCTTAATTGTTTTTAAAGAAGGCAAGGAAGTTGGTAGGATTATAGGCGCTCAAACACAGGAAATTATTGAAGAGAAGATTAAAAGCTATTTGTGATTTAAAAAGATTTTTAAATAAACTATTCTTATCTGAGCTATGCTCACGAGCCCACTCATTATTGAGTTAAATTTGTCTCGTGAACTCGTTCGGGCTCCATAGACAGTAAGATGGAGCAGGAGTATGGCTCCATAGCTCAGCCTGGTTAGAGCACTGGCCTTTTAAGCCAGGTGTCGGGGGTTCAAATCCCCCTGGGGCCATTTATCCCTATCGAAGATAGGGCAATAGTTCTTAGGGATTTGAACACACGATGTGTCGGGGTGAGTTTTTTGATATTTTAGTTATTAAACAATAAGATAAGAAATATCGAAAAGCGAATTGTTCAAATCCCTTTGGGGTCATATGGGATTTTTTTAGAAAAATGATTGATAACTAAATCAGAATGATTTCAATTACTAAAGTATTAACTTCTAAGTAGTAATATTTATAAATTAAATCTAATTATGAAAATGTATGGAAGAAAAAATGCATATAAACCATTTTATAGTGTTTATAAATCTCTACTTAAATATTGCATATGCTCATTCAATTATCACTAAAAATAAAAAAGGATATATTTAAAATGCAACATTTGGATTCAATTTGGAAGTTAAATGAAAAACAGCTGAAAATTTCTGGATTTAATCCTCTGAAAATAGAAACAATTCAAAATATTTTAAAAGAGGATATTTGGAAACGAGATGTTATTGTTGCAGAGTCTGGTTTTTCAGAAGTAATAAAAGGCTTAGAAGAGAATAAATCTCTAAATATTTTTGTAGGGTATTCCCCAGGAAACCCTCATTTGGGCTATTTAATCATGAATAGAATTTTAAAATCTTTTAGGAATAATTTAAATCCTAATGTTACTCTTGGTGTTAATCTAAGGGAGTCCATGAATAATCATAATAAGTCCCTTGAAGAAACATTACAAACAAATAAAGTAGTTGAAAATGTATTGTTAGGTTATAATAAGGCAAAATTAACCAGAATTTATGATATATCTTCCCTTAATGAAGTATTTGTCCAGAAAAATTATGAAGAGGTATATTTTAAAGTAGTAAAAAAATTAACCCCTATTGATTTTAGAAAAATTATGGGATGGTCTGAAAAAACCCCCTTATTTATGTATGAGAATATATGCAGAGCAATTTTTGGGATGTTTTATTTAAGCTCAGAAGATAGAAACAGTAATTCACTAAGTTTTATAGATATCAAACACTTACCCTTTGCTAGATTAGCAAAAATAGCTTCCAAAAAACTGGGTCTAAAAGAACCTTCATTTTTAATAACTAGAATTTTACCTTCTTTAACTAATGAAAATCAAAGGATGTCTAGCAAGGGTGGAAATTCGACAATTTATTTATTTAAAGGAGAAGAAGAATTAAATAAGTACCTAAAGGTAAGGAGCGGAGGCAGGGCAAAAGAAGAACAAAAACTATATGGTGGAAATCCTAATTCTTGTTTAGCTCTGAAAATCGCAACGCTTCTTATCCCCTCATCAGAAACAAATAAGATAGTTTATGAATGTCAATCAAGCATGAAACCTTCTTGCAAAGACTGTAAAAAAATTATGGGAAATTATATAAAGAAGGAAATG
>CAZQKV010000021.1:0-9307 GCA_964593995.1 Candidatus Woesearchaeota archaeon | reverse complement strand
ATGAATAAATCTCGCTTTGAAGTTTAACATCAAGCAAATCTATTTCTGCTTGCTTATAGAATGTATCAATTTTGCTTGTTCTCCAATTTTCTAATAAGACACCTGAAAAAACACCAATTGCAAAAACTGCAATTGTAACTACTAATGCCTGCCAAAAAGCGTGTTTTTGTGATTTAAACATTTTATATGTAATAAGGTTTGTTTTTTAAATTTTATCTATCTCCATCTATACTTTCCAATTGCAAGGTGAATTATAGCATCAACCATTATTAAAGGGTATGCAGCTAAATAAATAATTAAATAAACTGGGTAAGTTAATATATTTTTTTTTCTTAATATTTTTTCATTTAAAATTTTTAAAGTAACTATTGTAAAGATTAATCCAAAAAAGAACAAAATAATCCCAAGATAATTTAAAATATTAAGAGTTATATAAAAATCATCTAAAGTTAAAACTGCAGTTCCTGCAACTATTGAATACCTAGTTAATAAAAATCTTGAAATAACTCTGCTCGCCATTAAATACACAAATATACTTAACCCTAATAAACCTAAAAAAGTGCTCACAACAAATAATGGGATAATAAACCACCCAAAAATTCCTTTTCTAAATAAACTCTTCCTATATTTTCCAATGCATTGTAATCCTCCAATATTCCATCTTCTTCTTTGTTTGAACCACCCCCAAAACTTGCTAGGGACAGTACTTGCAACATAACTATTTAAACACATTCTTCTATCCCACCCATTATGAGCAAGATGCCATGTAGCTTCAATATCCTGAGTCATGTTTTTTTCATCAAAACCTTTAATATCCTCTAAAGCTTTCCTCCTATACAATGCTAAGGGCCCGGGAGTTACATAAACAGCATCAAGATAATCAAGAAGTTTTCTTGTAAAAGCAATAACCTTATATTCTAGAGCTTGTAATTCTTCAATAAATTTATTTCTGTTTCTACCAAGAACAGGAACTGTCACAGCACCTACCTTAGGGTCATCAAAAAAACCAAGCATTTTTTTTAAAGAATCTTTAGCAGGAAAAGAATCTGCATCAACAACTGCAATTATTTCTCCTTTTGCATGTTTTAATCCAGCATTCTGAGAACGCGCCGCATTACCTAAATTTTTTTTATTAGTAATTACTTTTAATTTAGGATATTTTTTAACTAATTTTTTTAATATTTCTTTTGTATTATCTGTTGAAGCATCATTAATAACAATAACTTCTCTAATATTTTTATAATCTATACTAAAAATGTGTTTTATAGAATCTTCTATTGATCCTCCTTCATTATAAGCTGGAACAATAAAACTAACACTATATTGTTTCTTAGCTTTAGGATATTCAAACATATTTTTTCTGTTTCTAAAATAAACTAAAAGAAACAAACTCAGCATATACAAAGAAAGAAACATATATCCTAAATAAATAAAAGGTAAAACTGCCATTTAATCTTCTCCATCTTCATCACCCCTAATTATTTCAACTTTGCTTTCAGGAGATTTTATACTCATAATCTCCTTTTCTTCATTCCCAGTAACCCCTAGTTTAATAATTTTTTCATTACCCCCACTATCTTCTTCCTTTTTTTCAATTTTCTCCACTTTTCTTTTTCCATTTTTATTATTTTCCTCTTCACTCTCCTCAATTTTCTCCTGGATTCCACTAAAATCAATTCCTTTTATAGCATTTTTCTGATTTTTATTAACTAAATGAAAATATTCAAAAAATTCATCGCTTAATCTTAATTCTTTTGTATGCCCTAATTTTTTTGCTTTTACTAAACCAATTTCAATAAAATGTTTTATATGCTCATATGCTTTATTTCCTCTTATTTTAATTATAATAGATTGTTTAACTGGTTGTTTATAAGCAAGAACTGCCAAAGTTTCTTGCTCTGCCTTTGTGAATTCTGCACTTCCAGTAGCTAATTTATTAATCATATCAACATATTCTTGCCTAACATCCATTTTCCACATATTTTCCTTACTTATTATCTCAATTGCAGAATCTTCCTTATTATATTTTTCAATAAGTTTTTCTATTAATTCTTTTAACATCAGAGGATTAATATCTGTAAGCATTACTAATTCTTGTAAATTTAAAAATCTAGCAGAAATAAACAAAGCAGCCTCAAGTTTTTTCAAATTCTCAACTTCTTTTGCCTCATCTATCTCTTTGACGGTTTTAGAACTCATCTGTTCTAAACCTGCTTTCATTTCAGAGCTAATCATCTCCTTGCTTTCCATAAATAAACTAATAAAATCAATACTTATAAATCCTACTCTTGTTTTTACAATCAAAAACAATTTCCAAACTAGAATCTAACTGTCCTCTTATATTCTTATAATCTTCAATATACAAGGGCATATTAGAATCAGTAAAAAACACATACATGTTCAAATAATCTTGTTTAAGAGGCTTCAATGCTTCAATACTAAAAGGATTAGGATAATAATGAGTATCTTTTTTAGAATAATAATAAATAGTTGGAGGCAAATCAGTTATAACTAAAGAATCCATATTAACTCGTTTTAAAAACCTAGTTCCTTCTAAAAAACAGAAATTAGAATCTGTATAAGTACTACTAAAGTCATGATAAAAATTACTGCCTAAAACAACCAATAAAAAAGCCCCTAAAAACACTAATAAAATTCGCTTATACTTAAATTTGTAAACAAAAACCCCTGAAAAAATACACAATACAGGTGTGATTGGTAAAATAAATCTATCCTCTTTATGAGGCATCATAACAACCATAAAAAGAAAAAACACAAGCCAGACTAATAATAAATAAAATTCTTTTTTTAGAAATTTTCTTCTGATTATAATATAAACTAGAGCAATTAAAAATAAATAAGAAATAAGTGAAAACATTCCCCAAGAATGCTGAAAAAAGAAAGCCCATGATTGGATTCCTCCCCAATAACTCGCAGCTTTTGCGCCGTGAATAAATGCTCCCAGGGGGTCCCCATATTCAATAATTCCATATAAAAACCAATGACTTAAAGTTAATAAAAAAATCAACCCCGAATACCACAAATACTTATCTTCTAAAAATTTTAATCTAAATCTTACTAAAAAATAAATTAAAAAAACTGGGAAAACCCACAAAACAGTATATCTTGATAACAAAGATAATGCAATAAAAAATCCAAATAATAGTTTATACTTATTACTGCCTTTTTCAAACCCCCTCCAAAAAAATAAAAAACTAAAAGTAATCAACGTTGTTGATAAAACTCCTGTTAAAATTCTTCCACTATAAAAAACATGCAAAGGCAGTAAGGCAAGAAAAAATGCAGAATACAACCCAATTCTCTTATTAAAAAGTTCTTTTCCTAACAAATAAACTGCAAAAATTCCTAGTGTACCTATTAAAGGCACAAGAAAATCAATTAAAAACTCTAATTTAAATAAATAAAAAAACATTAACAAAAAAGGAAGTAAAGGGGCTCTAAAACCAGCTCTTGGCCAAGCATATTTACCATAACCTCCAGGTACAAAGTCGCTCCACCCTTGTTTAAATGAATAACTATTTCCTCTGCTTAACTCGTAACCAAGATCAGAATAAACAGTTTCATCCCACCATCTCACAGGAAAATTATAAATAAAAAAAATCCTAACAATCAATGCCAAAATCAAAATCCCAATTAAAACTCTATTTTTCCAAAAATCTCCCTTCATAATATTTACCCTTATTTTATTTTTTTTTACCTTCTGAACGTCCATATTTTATTACCAAAAAAATTTACAAATAAAGTTATTAATATTGCAATAGCTTGGGAAATTAAATAATAGATTTTCAAAAACTCAGTAAAAAAATACAAAAGACTAATATTAACACCTAAGGCAACAAGGCTTACTATAAAAAATTGAATTCCCTTAATAAAAAACTTCCCCCTAATCCTCTCTTCAAAAGTCCATATTTTATTTAAAACATAATTATGAGTGGCTGCAATAACAAACCCAACAACAGCAGAATAAATATAATAAATTCCTAAAAACTCAGTAAAAAAATGCAAAATAAATAAATTCAGAACTGTCCCCATCAAACCAATATAAGCAAATTTAAAAAACTCCTTAATCGCCTTACTATAAGGAATATAACCAACCAAATTAATAAGATAATAAAAAATTTCTTTTAAACTTGCTTTACTTTTTCCTTTTATTCTATTTACAAATATAATCGGAACTTCTCTTATTTTTCTACAATTTGATTTAATCAAAACTTCTAATAAAATCTTAAATCCTCTTGGATTAAGTTTTTTTCCAATTAAACAAGATCTTTTAACCATAAAATACCCAGTCATAGTATCTTTCACCCTAGTGAAGGGTCTTGAAAGAAAAATAGCAAACCTTGACATGGCTTTCCTTTTTAAATTCCAGCCCAAAATCTTGCCATTTTTAACATACCTGCTCCCAATAACCAAATCTGCTTTTGGAAAATAAGAAAACATTTCAGGAATCTTTTCAACAGGATGGCTTAAATCTGCATCCATTACACCTAAAATTTCTGACTCAGCAATTTTCCACCCATCAAGAACTGCAGAACTTAATCCTAATTTCCCGGGCCTATGAATAACCTTTAAATTCTTATATTTACTTTTCAAAACCTCAACAATTTCTCCAGTTCCATCTTTTGAATTATCATCAACAATAATCACTTCTCCATCAATCCTGTTTCCCGCAAATATATCGAAAATGCTCTCTATAATTCTCTGAATGTTCTCTTTTTCATTATATGTTGGAATTACAATAGATAAATCCATTTTAAAGAAAATAAAAAACTTATTTTAAATTTATGTGTGGTTAAAAAAATAAATCTTATTTATACTAAACCAAAACTAAAGATTATTAAATTTACCTTAATTAAATAAAATATGGTTAAAAAAGAAGTGCTTGGTGTAATTTACATATTTTTATTATCAATGTATTTATTATTAATATTATTATTTTTTATTAGACTTTTATCTGAAAGACAAATTGATGATATATCTCCTGAAATTCCTTGTGACCAGGAGCTTATTGAAAAATCAGATATTTTGTATGTTATTCAAAAATACAATAACAAAAGCATCTCAGAAAACAAGATATGGTGCAATTACATACTCTCATTAAATAAAGAATTAGCTCTTCACGGATTATATCATACTTATGAAGAGTTTGCTGAAGATAGAAGCGAAGAGTATTTACAAGAAAGTATTGATATTTTTACACAATGTTTTAATCAAACCCCTAAAAGATTTAAACCACCTCAATTAAAAATATCTAAAAATAATGCAGAAATGATTGAAAATCAAATGAGGCTTGATGGTAAATTAAACCAAATATTTCATAAAGTTTACCACTGCAATGATTCTGGAAAATATAAAAATTTCATGATTAATATTTTTTAATAAGTTTTGATTTGCAATTAATTATTTTTTCCATCTCTTCTTTTTTCAATTATATTCTTAGTTTTAAAAGATATTAAGAAGAACAAAAACATAAAAAAACTAAAAAGTAAAAATATGAATTTAAAAGGCAAAAATAACAACAGAACAGCTGAAAAAAGCCTTCCTATAAAATGATTTAAATCAATTGTAGTATTATACGGCCCGTAAAACTTTAATTCCTGCTTTCCTTGTAAAACATCAAAAAAATATGCTTCTGTTGTAGGTTCCACCATAGCCAACCCAAAACTAGAAAGGACCAATAATCCTAAAATAATATAAATATTGCCTACAAAAAAACAAATAAGAACTAAAAAAGCAGGTATTAAAAAACCTATTTTAAAGAGTTTCCTAAACCCTATTTTTCCTGCTAATTTAGAAAATTTATATTCTAATATTATCAAGGGGATTGCAACAGCAAACAAGAAATAACCTACCCACCTAATATGCAATCCACTCCTTATAATAAGCAAAGGAACAAAAATATATATTAAAGTCCACCAAAAATTAACTCCTCCACCTAAAGCATATGCTATCACTCTATTCTTATTTTTAAAAAAATCTAAAAAATTCTTAAAAACATTATGATCAATTTTCTTTTTTATATTTGTATCCTTTACTTTTGAAAATTTAAAAATAAAAAGCCCAACAAAAATTATTATAGCAGCTAAAACAAATATAATATCTATCCCATATGCATCAGAGATAAGGCCTGCAATTAAAGGTCCGATAACCCAAGCTGTGCACATAAAAGTATACATTAACCCTTCATTTCTTGATACCTGTCTTTCAGATGACTTATCCCTGACTATTATCCCAAAACTAGTTATCCTAATTGTTTGTAAGATTGTAAAAAAAACACCAAGAACAATAACAAAATAAAAATTCCTATTTATTGCAAACAAAAGATAGGTAACTATAAAAAGCATGAGAGAAAAAGAAAACATTTTTGACTTATCTAATCTCTCTATAATTGGAACAATAAAAAAGAATGATAAAAAAGAGATAAAAGTAAAAAAAGCAGAAATAAACCCAACAAAAGCTTCATTATGAAGGAAGCTATCTAAATAAACTGCCCAGATAGTATCTATAAAAGAAAAAGACAAAGAAATAACAAACAAAACAATGGCTAATTTAACTATCCCTGTAAATATCATTCCATTTTGCCTTCTAATAAATAATGCCATTTATAATTTCCTCTTTTTATTAAATACATTAACAAGAACTATTTTTTAAATATTTTGATTTAGATATTAGCATATTTCTAAAATATACAGTATCTTAAATTTAAATCGCAAACCTCAACATAGCTCCTAATCCTCCAAGGTTCCAAAATTGCTGGCCTTCTTCTGTGTCTATAGAAATTAATTCAACATCAACAGAAGTTTCTTTTGCTTTTTTTTCAAACTTTTTAATGTCAGATCTTTTAAGTTTTTTTGATAATAGTAAAGTTTGAACTGCACCATATTCTAATGCTTTTCTAACAGGTTCTTCACCATAAGCAGTTTTTTTAGCTTCCTTTCCTAACATATTGAAGAATTTTTCTAAAATCCTTTTTTCATAAGTAATTTCCTGTTCTGATAAAGCATCAGCACTTGCTTCAACTAATAAATCAATCCCGTGCTCATCTGCATAACCAATATCTTTGACAGCAAGAACCTTATCTCTTAAAGCAGTTATTAACTGCCCTTCTTTTAAAAAATCTTCTTTTGTTGGGCCAGGCCCGCCAACTAAAATCCCTCTTAAATTTTCTCCTAAATGAAAAAATTCCTGCTTCATAACTTCTGCTATTTTCCTATAAAATTCTTTTGCCATATTATCCCTTATTCTACTAAAGCGCGCAGCTGATTGGCCTCCCTTATTTGTCTTTCCAGGAACCCTAGAATCAAATTTTTGTAAAATCTTAATTTTCTTTCCAACTAACAATCCAATTGTAGCTTCTTTTCTTTCTATTACAACCAACCCATACAATTCCTTAACTTCCAGCATCTCTTCTAAAGGATCAAGAACAAAAGTCTGGTCGCACCTATAAAGCCGAACATTTAATTCTTCTGGAGGCTCAAATGTTTCTGTAATAAATTCATCCTGCCCTTCTGTTTGAGAGACATTTCCTGAAAACAAGACAACCCCATTTTTAGGAGTCTGCTTCATGCCCTTAGTAAGTCTAATCAAACTCTCAAGAGCATCTTGAACATTTTTTCTTGTTGATGTTGACTTAATATTTGCAGCAGTAGATTTTTCAGATTCTAATTGCTTGGTAATAAGATTAATATCAAAGCCCTTTGGAACATAAACAGTAATAAGCTCTGTATGCCTGGCTCTGTATTCTTTCATTTTTTCAAAAAATTCTTCTAAATGATATCTTTCTTCTCCATCCATTTCTATATTAATAACTTAAATATTATATAATAATTTAATAAATCAAATAATAGAAATGCTTTTATAATGCTTTCTATAAATAATTTCATGAAAGAAAAATATATAAAAATAAATCCAGCAACAAGTCTTCGTAAAAGATTTCTAAAAAAAAGACAAACAAATTTAGCAGATGCATTACATGATTCTACACTATTAATGATTACTGCAAGAGAAATTGCACATGAACAATCACAAGCAATAAATCCGGGCCTTGAACAAGTTCCAGATGCAGTTCTTGCACATACTTATGCTATTGCAAATAATTACACACAAAGGTTAAGGGCAGCAGTAAGACAAAATACAATACAACAAAGAAGATGTAATCCTTATGATGAAATAAGCCACCAAAGAATCGCAGCCTAATAATTATATTAAAATTCTAAACAAACTCAACTTTAAAATCACCTTCTTTAACTTCCTTGCTATTAATAACATCTTTTAAATCTTCAATCATATTTGCAATCTTCTTCTGCTCTGCCTTTGGCAGAGTCAATACAATCCCAGATTTCATTGATTTCTTGTTTTTAGTTTTTTCTTGCCTGACCTTGCTTAAAATACTAATAAATAAATCACCTGCTTCAAATCCAGATTCAGCTTCAATATTACTAAATTCTATTAAATGTATGCTTTTCTGCTTTTCTTGTTTTTTATAATATTCTTGATAAATATTTTCTGTAATAAACGGCATAATCGGAGCCATTAATTTCAAGATTGCAAGCAAGCTTGTATATAAAACATACTGAGCACTTTGCTTGCCTTGTTTATTATTATAAATCCTCTTTTTAACAATCTCTAGATAATTATCAGAAAAAGCATGCCAAAAGAAATTTTCAACAATTCTTTTTGCTCCGGCAATATCATATTTTAAATAACTTTCTTGCGCAAGTTCATTTACTTCTTCTGATTTAGCAAGAAAATACTCATCAATTGCTTCTAGTTTTTCAGGCCTTTTATAATCATAATCTTTTAAATTCATGAACACAAACCTGCTTGCATTAAATAATTTAGTTAAAAACTTTTTTCCAGCAACTAAATCATTTTCATTAAAAGGAAGGTCACTCCCTAAATTTGCAGTTCCAACCCAGTATCTAAAAACATCAGCACCATATTTTTCAATTAAATCTTCTGCCCAAATAGCATTCCCCTTGCTCTTGCTCATTCCCCTTCCTTTTGAATCAAGAACAAAAGTCCCAATCATAATATCATTCCAGGGTTTTCTATCAAATAATAAATAACTTTTTAATATAGTATAAAATGCCCAAGTCCTGATAATGTCCTGTGCCTGGGGCCTCAATGACATCGGAGCTAATTTTTTATACTGATTAGGTTTTTCTAACCACCTAAGAGCAACTTCTGGGCTATTTGAAGAAGTCATCCAAGTATCAAAAACATCCTCCTCTGCAATTCCTTTTCCTCCACATTTACATTTCTTCTTAACATTAAGAGGATCTAG
>CAZQKV010000020.1:0-9443 GCA_964593995.1 Candidatus Woesearchaeota archaeon | reverse complement strand
AATGATGTTTTAATGCAATATAATAAAGATGAAAAAGGAAATTACAATACTGCAAAACAAAAAAATATTGATTTTGGTGGAGGAGTTGAAAGAACTTTAGCAGTTCTAAACGGGTTTGATGACAACTACCTAACAGAAATTTGGCAGCCAATAATAAAAAAAATTGAACAAATTTCTGGAAAAAAATATGGAAAGGATAAAGGTGGAACAAGAGCAATGAGAATAATTGCAGACCATATCAAAGCAGCAGTTTTCATAATTTCAGATGGAATATCCCCTAGTAACACAGAACAAGGATATGTTTTAAGAAGATTAATCAGAAGAGCAGTTAGATATGGAAAATTTTTAGAAATAGAAAAATTCACAAAAAAAGTAGGAGAACCTGTTTTCAAAATTTATGAGGATTACAAAAACCTTCAAAAAAACAAACAAATAATTCTCCAAGAATTAGAAAAAGAAGAAAACAATTTTTTAAAAACCTTAGAACAAGGATTAAGACAAGCTGAAAAAATCTTTAAAACAAAAACTCCTATCAATAAACAAAAATTCTCAAAATTAATGGAAGACCCTAACAAAGCAGACTTAATTGGAAGAATTTTTGATAAAAAAAGAAATAATAGGCCCTACTCTTTAAAAAATCCTAAATTATCTAAAAAAGAAATTGATCAAGCAGAAATTACAGGTAAAGAAGCTTTTCTATTATACCAAAGTTACGGATTCCCTTTAGAAATGATTGATGAATTAGCAATGACTAAAGGTCTTCTTGTTTCGCATAAAAACTTTAGAATTGAAAGTGAAAAACATCAAAAACTCTCCCGTACAGCTACTGCAAGAAAATTTAAATCAGGGTTAGCAGATGATTCTGAATCAACTACAAAACTTCACACAACAACCCACTTACTAAACCAAGCTTTAAGAGAAGTTCTTAACAAACCAGACTTATATCAAAAAGGTTCAAACATAACTCCAGAAAGATTAAGATTTGATTTTAATTTTGATAGAAAATTAACAGATGAAGAAAAACAAGCAATTGAAAATCTAATTAATGAAAAGATTCAAAAAGCACTTCCAGTTACAAAACAAGAAATGAGTGTTGAGCAAGCAAAAAAATTAGGTGCTCAAGGAATATTTGAAAATAAATATGGGGATAAAATAACAGTTTACACAATCGGGCATAAAGACAAGCCTTTTAGCAGAGAAATTTGCGCAGGACCTCATGTAGAAAACACAAAACACTTAGGAAAATTTAAAATTAAAAAAGAAGAATCTACTGCAGCAGGAGTCCGTCGTATCAAGGCGATTCTTGAAGAATAGCACAACCTTAGGAAAGGTGACTTATTAGGAAAACCTAGGTTTTCATATGAGAAGAATAAAAGCTATTTTAGAACAAAATCAGAAAAATCATTTCTTTTTACTTGCTTTTTTCTCCTCTCTCCCCATAATCATATTATAAATTTGTTCTGCCTCTAATTTGCTATCATCCTTATGAGCTTCATAAACTTCTGCAAATTTCGCTGCATATCTTTTATTCCATAATTTCATTATCTCAGGAACTTCATATTTTCTATTATCCCTTTTCTCTAATTCCTCCATATAAAGGCCAACACATTTCATTTGCTCTAAAGTTCTATCATCCCAGAACCAAATAGCTAGAAGCTTTAAAATGCATCTCTCTTTGCATCCTCCTGTAATATCTTCTATAGTATCTAAATGAGACCTTTTTGCCATCTTGTCCTAAAAACTTATTAAAACAACTTATTAAAAGTTTACAATATATTTAATATACCTAAGAAAAATATTATTTTTCTTTCTTATTCTTACTTCTATCTGTAAAAATCTTAATGTCTGTTAAATTCTCAAAATTAAGCATCTCATAATATCTTCTAAACACTGAAAATGGCAGCAGGAACATTCCCAAAGCTAATAAAAATATTACAAATAATATAACCCCAAAAATTATTGCAAGTGCAATAAATAATACAGGCAAACCAATTAACTTATAAAGTAAAAATCCAATTAAAAACAAAATACCTCCGACTAATAAACCTGCCAAACCTAATACAATAATAACAACAATAGCTGCTATTCCAATTGCAATTCCTAAAACAATTCTTGAAAGCCAATAAACAAAAGTTGCTAGTTTATTTTTCTTTATACTGCTCCAAATTTGTTTTAAAGAAAAACCTGCGCTTGTATTTTTAACATACATATAAGGAACTGTAAGGTCATGCAAAAACAAAAATAAAATCCATAAAAATATGATATAAATTATAGCAGCAGCAATAGAAAAAATAATATAACCAATTCCAACTGACTGAACAACCGGGTTTGCTTTCATAAAATGATATGCATAAGGAGAAGCTAAAGCTCCTAAAATCAAAATGCTTATTATTGAAATAATAAATTTAAAAAAGAATAAAGAAACACCTTTTGAATGATTTTTTCCAAAAGTAAATTTAGCTTTTTTATTTACTAAAGAATCTATAAAAATAAAAGTAAAAACACTTTGGATATAACTAATTATCTGAATTATAACAAATAATACCCCAAAAATCAATGCTCCAATAATCCAATAATCTTTAATTCCTTGTCTTGCCTTGTCTAAAAATTCTGAAAAAGAAGTTCCTCCAGAACCAGTACCAGAACCAGTACCAGAACTTCCAAAATCTCCAGCACTTCTAAAACTATTGAAATTACCTCCTCCTCTTGAAGCACTTAATAAAGAAATAATCATTAATTTAAACCACTCCCAAAACCTAAAAGGAAAAAGCATTTCCTTTGTCTTCCCAATTGCAGGAGATATCAAACTAAATGAATTCCATTTCATGTAATTTATAAAAAAACACATTATTTAAGTATTGTGGAAATGCGAATAAAGCAAAAATAAACATAAATTAAAAACATTTTTAAACAAGAACAGCATTAACAAATTACTATAAACATTATTAAACAAAGATTAATCAAACATAAGACTAACAAAAAATAAAAATGGCAGACCCAGCAATAACAGGACTTGCAGCAGGAGGATTTGTTTTATTCTTCTTTGTAATATTTATAGCAATTTTCGTTTTAAGCATCTTAGCCATGATATTTTGGATATTTATGATAGTTGATGCTGCTAAAAGAAAATTTAATAATGAGAATGATAAAACCTTATGGATACTTGTTGTTGTTTTAGCAGGAGTTATAGGAGCAATAGTTTATTATTTTGTAATTAAAAAACCAGACAAGCATTAGGATTATTTCTATTCAAAAATCAAAATTAAATAAAGACTCACCTAGATTTCTCCTTGTCTCCTTTTTTAAATAAAGCCATGTTGTTTCTTTATCTAACCATGGTCTAACTGCACATTTTATTGGACAATTAACATCGCAATAAGATTTACTTTTTTTTACACACATTTGAGAACCAACCCCCCACATAGCATCATCAAAACAAATAGCAGAAATTGCATTATCCTTAGTAGCTTTCTGATACACTGCTCTCAAAGTTTTAACTGGCTGATCATATCTTATTTTTTCAGGGTTTTGCGGAAAGGTAATAACTCCTGCACCAATACTTATTCTTATTACATGCCTATCTATTTTTATAGGAATTTCTGTTTCTGGAAAATCCCAAATACCAACCCTCACATAATTTTTCATTAAAAGAGCTGCTTTCTCATTTCTAAATTGAGTAAATTCACAAATTCTTTTTATAGTCTCTTCAATTGTTTCTGCTCCTATCTCCCTAGGATCTCTATAATAAGTACTAGCTAAAATATTAAGATTTGATTTTAAAGTTCTAACAGGATTATTTATTCCACTTTCAATATTTTCTCCAAGTTGTCCTTGTAATACAGATTTCAAACCCGCCTCCTTCATCTGAAAAAGCTCATCTAAAGCCCCATATTTTTCAGCGATTTTAAAAATTGCATCATAAATTAAATCAGACCTACTCATAGAATCCATTCCAGTAGAAACAAATAACATTAAAGCATGTTGCCTGCTTCCAGGCTTAATATTATCTGGAATTCTAGTATCTGGAAAAACAAGGTTATCAAAAGGGGGATATTTTTCATTAAACATTCTCATTACTTTGTTAACTACTTCTAATGCTTTATCATCATGAACTTCAATTTCTAATTTATTTTTCTTTCCCATTTTTTATTTTTTAAATTTAAAACAAAACTGACATTTTTCAGTTTCTGTAAGAATCTGCTCTTCTTTTTCCTTTTTATTAGTTTTTTTCTTTTTATTAAAATTAGGTTTTTCTTTTGAAGATTTAACTTTTATTCTTGGATGATTTGCTATAATTCCTTTTTTTGCAAAACATTTCCCGCACCAAGTTGTCAGTGAATTATGGTGACACATCCTATAAAACCCATTATTATCCCCAATTAAATTTAACCAAAAAGATGTATTCTCCTTGGAATTAATTCTCCTGCATTAACTTCCCAAGAATAAATAGAATCATCTAAATGCTCTAAAAGAGTATGAGGTTTAGATACCAAATCCCAATCAACCCTCGCCATATCCATAGCAAGCTGCTTAGATTTATACCTTACTGGAAGAACCTGACATCCTGTAAGATATTTCCTATATTTTTCTATTTTCTTTAATAAATTAAGGTCCCTTTCTGTAGGCTCTTTTGTTGCATCCTTAACATGCATATAAATAACTGAATTTCTTCCAGCTGCCCCATATTCAACAGCCCGTTCAAGTCTCCATTTATTTGTACATCCAAAACTGCAAGCTCCTTTTTCATACTCATCCCAACCATAATCAAAAAGAACAACTGAATTTGTTCTTTTAAGAAGTCCATCTACTTCTTTGTCATATTCTAAAAATTTTGTAGGAATAATCCCTTGTGTTCCTGTTCTAGCACAAACTTCTAAAACCTGCAAAAATCTTGTCCTTGTAAATTTTGAAGCAGCTTCTGTCCTTTTTCCAAACCTTAAAAATTTCACTAATTTTCCATATGGTTTATCACTTCCTGTTGTTAAACAAGCCCCTCCCCTTAACTCAACCTCTAATTGCTCCATGCTATGCCGATATTGAGTTTTTAAAAAAGACTTATGTTTATTTTCTGCATAACAAATATCACATTCTCTCCAAGGTGCTACAAACACTCCTTCTACAAATTTGCCCTCAACTCTTATCTGACTTTCCTTTTTTATTCCAACTAAAGAAGTTATGCACCCTCTTCCAGGATCCCAATTAGCTATATTCAAGCACTCTGGAGTAAATTCAGGTTTCCCAGTTGTTACAATTTTCCCTCCCTCTGGATCAATAAATTTTACTTCTGTTCTTGGAACAATTAAACCACGAGATTCTATTCTACCTACCCTATTTTTCTCCTCTTCTTCATCTTTCCTCTTCTTAGCAGCAAGACCACCTTTTTCTTCTTCTATATATTTTCTTATATCTTCTCTTACATACTGAACTACTTCCAGGGGTGCCTCTCTTACAACCTGATAAAAAACATCTTGTTTTTCATCAGTATTTCGCGTCCAGTAAGGATTTACAAGAGTTATATCTTTTATTTTCTTTTTTCCCCCTCTTTTTTCAAATCTTAATTCTCTTATATCATCTTTCTTTATATTTTCATTTAATCTAAAAACATCTATTGCTCCACCATGTCCCCCATACCTATAAGTTGCATGAACCATTCTTGAAGCTTTTCCTTCTAAAGAATCAGGACAAGCCATATAAATATCTGGATAAAAATTATATATTGCTATATATGCCCCTGATTTACCTAAATACCGTCTTGCTGCAAATCTCATTATCTTGAAAGCAAGAATTGTTTTAAAAAAATTATTATACCAGCATCATTGCTTTCAAAACATATTTGGAAGTATATTTGGACAATATTTCAAAATCTAAAAAGGAATGTCGTCAGGGGGTTTTTTTGGAAATTCTGTTTTAGCTTCTTTTTTTATTGCTTCGCGTTCTTTATTCTCAATTCTCAGTTCTGCTAATCTTTGCTCCCTTTTATAGAAAATATCTTTAATTCCTATATCCCCTAAAAATAGATCTAATTTTTCACTAAAATATTTCATCCATTCAGAATGACAGGGGGTAGTATATTCTATTATTGGAAAGGGTTTTATCTTAAATCTGGATCTCCTCTGGTTTCTCTCTCTGGAACTATAACAATATAAATTATCTGGTGAATAAACACTTCTTGCCTCTAGGTCCTCTAAATAAAAATCATTTATTTTAAAACCCCAAAGATCTAAGTAATGAGAGTGTGCATGTTCTAGAATTTTCTGCATTGTTTGAAAAGGTCTTTGAAAATCTTCAACAAGAAGTTCCATCCAAGCTTTATAAGGTCTTTTATAATGTTCAAAACCAAGACTGCTCTGAGCATTTTTCTGATCCATTTCCACTGAATAAGTAAGCATTAAAAGAAAACTTAAAACATTGTGAGGAAGCACCAATAAACTATTTGTTGAATGACTTAATTTTTCAACAAGACACCTATTATCACATTTATGTTTCTCCTTATGGCTCTTTTTTTTAGCACACAAATACAATTTTTCATAAGTTTCCCCCCCATAACAAAAAATCCCTGTGAGCATTTTAGAGCCCGGATTATTCAATAAAGCCCCACAATATCCTGCAAATTGTCTATGACCAAAAAAAGGCCTCTTATTTCTATCAGAAATAGCTTTCACTTCTACAAAAGTTGTTCTCATATGACCATTAACTACAACATCAGGAAGAAACAAGGGATTTATAGAAACTGGAGGAGTAAATAAAGGCATTTCTGTATCCTCTAAAATCCTTGACTCATATAATTCTCTAAACAAATCTACATAAAATTTACTTGTATTTTTAACAGACGTTACTTGTCTCTGCCCCATAATCATCCTCGCTTGTTCTTCAGCAGTTATCTTTCCTGCTCTAGCTAATCTTCGCAATTCTGGCCCTGAAGGCATTTTAATTTGCGGATAGAAATCTGGTCTTATCACTACCCTCTTTTCCTTTACAACCCCCTTTTCTGCAACTCTTTTCGCCATAATACACCCTTCAATAAAAATTCCAAAAATCTCAAATTTAAAAGCATAATGATAAGAGAAAACATATTATGCAAAACTAAGAATCTTCTAATAAAAACTTATCACGCCAAGATGCATAGTTTTTATGTGAAATCATTAAAATAGGGAACTTTTTTACCTTATTCCCTTCAACAAAAAAATTCTTAGGAGAGCAAAACCTCTCTACCTTATAATCACCAGGATTTAGTTCCAATTGCTCAATAACACTTTTAGGCTTATAAAACAGCCTTCCCATTGTTGATGCTAAAATTTTAGTCATATGCTCATCTCTTTCTGTATATTGTTTGTCGTGAAATTCATCAATATCTTGTCTTGAAACCAAGCTATTGTCAAAAGATTCATGAAATTGTATAGCTAAACTTAAAGGAAAAATTACAGAACACAAAGTCTTATTTGCAAGTTCTTTAAAAAACTGACTCTCATCCCTCTCATAGCTCCTAAGCGAACTAACTTCATGTGTATAAAGAGCAAAATAGATTTTATAAGTTTCCCAAAATTTTTGTAATCCTTTATATTTATCCATTTGATCATCTGTTAAAGGAAAACTTTTTCCAAAATAACGTCCCTTTACTTCCCATGCCCTTTTTCTTTTGCCATCTAAAACATCCACAACAGTACTTAGGCGCTCTTTTCCCACTTCAATAACGCTTCGCTCATGCAATTTTCCTCCAAATAATCCCTTTGTCACCACCTCATAAAAAAGCCCTAAACCAACAGTAGAACTGTTTTTGTCAAACAATTCTCTCTGCCTTTTATTAACATTCGTAAAAATATGCTCTATCCTAACATTATGGCAAAAGCCCATTCTAGAAACAGCTTCTTTAAGATTCTTAGGCCCAAGTCTTTTTTTACTCATAAAAAACTCAAAAAAACAAGTTTAAAAACAATTCTTATTATTCAACATATATTCCAGGCTTACCAGGTTTTGCTTTTTTGCTCTTATTTTGAGGATCATATTTCTCTTTATCATTAACTGCAAACACCCTCACTTGCTTCCCAATCTTCTTACTCAAACTCTCAGCATTGTAATGCTCTTTTTCAAAAGGAATAACATAAACATAAACATTATTTGATTTTCCGCCTTTGTCTTTAATAATATTTAATATATTCATAATATCACTTACAGTATTATCAATAGCTTGCTCTATTTTTTCTAATTTTTTATTGATTTTCTTCTTATCTGCTTTTGGCCATTTAGCAAGGCTGATAAAACCTTTATTTCCAATTCTTTCCCATAATTCCTCTGTAATATGCGGGCAAAACGGGTGAAGTATGATTAAAAAACTTTCTAAATCTTTTCTGCTTATTTCTGCTTCCAAACTTTCAAATAATGCTCTTAATTTTATAATAGCAAGATTATATTTTATTTCTTCAATATCTTTTGTTATCTCAATTATTGCCTTATTAATCTTGCTTTCAATTCTTGCAGAAGATTTTCCAGTTTTAACATTTTCAAAATAATCAAAAACTTTTTTAATAAACTTAAAGCTTCCTTGAACTCCTTTATCACTCCAATCAAAATCACTGCTAGGATTCGCAACACTTACTAAAAATAATCTTAAAGCATCTGTGCTATATTTATTAATTACGTCAAGAGGATCAACAACATTTCCTAAAGACTTAGACATCTTATTTCCATCTTCACCATGAATCATTCCTTGCACAAATAACCTAACAGCTGGTTCATTAATTTTCAATAAACCTAAATCTCTTAAAAATTTTGTATAAAAACGAATATAAATATCATGCATGCAAGCATGCTCTTTTCCGCCTATATAAATATCAATAGGAACCCAGTAACTTGCTTTTTTACTATCAAATATTTTCTTCTTATTCTTAGAATCACAATACCTTAAATAATACCAAGAAGAATTAACAAAAGTATCCATTGTATCTGTTTCTCTTCTAGCTTTTCCCTTGCACTTAGGACACTTAACACTAATCCAAGATTCAGCAGTTTCTAAAGGATTTCCTTTTCCAAACTTGACTTTGTCAGGCAATTTAACAGGAAGGTCTTTTTCAGGAACTGCTACAGCACCGCAATTATTACAATTAATAATTGGTATTGGAGTCCCCCAATATCTTTGCCTTGAAATCAACCAGTCTTTTAATCTAAAATTAATGGCTTTTTTTCCAAGTTTTCTTTGTTCAAGATAATTTGTTATTTTATCAATTGCTTTTTTACTATTAATTCCATTAAATTCTCCAGAATTGACTAAACTTCCTTCTCCAACATAAGCTTCCCTTCCTACATTCCCCCCAGAAACAACTTCTTTGACAGGAAGATTATATTTTTTTGCAAATTCAAAATCTCTTTGGTCATGAGCAGGAACAGCCATTACCATTCCACTTCCATCATCAGCTAAAACAAAGTTTCCTGCATAAATAGGAATCTTT
>CAZQKV010000019.1:0-9692 GCA_964593995.1 Candidatus Woesearchaeota archaeon | reverse complement strand
ATAAAACACATTTACTTTATTATCTTCAATAATCTCCCACCATCTCCCAGGATTTGGAAAATCAGGACCTCCTTCATAAACTAAGGTTGTTGCACCAACAAGCAATGGTCCATACATAGCATAAGTGTGTCCAGTAATCCAACCAATATCTGCAGTACACCACATTATATCTCCTTGTTTTAAATCAAAATTCCATTTGCTTGTCCAATAAGCTTGTGCAGCATAACCGCCTGTATCATGTATAACTCCTTTAGGTTTCCCAGTTGTTCCTGAAGTATAAAGAATAAACATAGTATCTTCTGAATTCACAATTTCAGGATTGCAATAAGAATCTGCTTTTTCTAATGCTCTATGGAAATCTAAGAACCTCCCGCTATTAGGAGCCTTTTTTTTAACTCTCGGAACTACTATTATTTTTTTAACACTTGTTCTTTTAGCAGCTTTTTTAGCTTTTCTTAACAATGGTTCAGGTTTCCCTTTTCTATAATATCCATCACTTGTAATCAGTATTTTAGCTTTTCCATCTTCTATTCTTGCTCTAAGAGCATCTGCTGAAAATGCACTAAAAACAACAGAGTGAATTGCTCCAATTCTAGTGCAAGCTAACATAGCAATTAGTGCTTCAGGAATCATTGGAAGATAAATAGAAATAACATCTCCTTTTTTAATTCCTTGTTTTTTCAAAACATTTGCAAATCTATTTACTTTATCATATAATTCCCTATAAGTCCATTTAATTGGCTTCTCATCAACAGGCTCAGGAATCCAGATTAATGCAATATTTTCTTTATCTAAATGCCTATCAACACAATTAGCACAAAAATTTAATTTTCCTCCTTTAAACCATTTAAAATAAGGAAGTTTCTCAGCATAAGCTTCATCCCATTCTTTTTCCCAAGTAAGTCCTTCTCTTGCAAGCCCTTCCCAAAACTTGACTGGGTTTTTAGCAGCTTTATCATATATTTTAGAATCAGAAATATTTGCAATTTTTTTCATTGCAGGACTGGGCCAAAAGATTCCTCCTTTTTTTATAACATACTTAATTGCTTTTGGTTTTTCCATTTTCACCTTTTTTTGATTCTGATTAATCTAGAAATTTGTGTTTTTCTTTAGTTCCTTTATACCAAAGCATTCTTGTGTAACCAGTATTATCAATCCAATTTTCTGGAATTTCTAATTCTTTTAGAATTTTTCTTATCTTACCCCGTGCGGCTTCTATTTCACATTCTTTAGCTAAGCACTCAATTTCCATAAACCAACCAAGATGTTTAACATTATTTAATTCAATTGAAACTTTTTTATCTTTGTTCCACTTATAAGTCTCATTTATCTTAATTTTTTTAACCCATTCACTAAACCCCAAATCCTCAAACAATGCAAGCAAGTCATTTACTTGCTCTCTTCCCCTTAATTTAAATTCAAATTCTTGTTTAATAACAACATCATGAGTCCAGTGTTTTTTAAGCCATTTTTTAAAATTAACTTCAAACTCATCTTTGCTTGCTCTTATCCTAAAAGCTTTTTTTGGATATCCTCCTAAAGCTCTTTTTATTGCAAAATAATCATCTTCTTTTTTACCTTTTTTTTCAAATTGAGCTATTTTTTTAATTTTCTCTCTTAATTTTTTTACCTCAGAATCAGGAATCTGCGCCTTAGTCTCAACTTCTAACCAAACCATTTTTTCTAATTAAGTTTTTTTAAATTACCTCTTTTATAATTTAGTAAAATCTTGTAGGTTTATAAATGTTTTTTAGATGAATAAAATCTTGTTCAAAACATAATTCTAGAACTATAGTCCTTTTAATCTTTCTAATTCTGCTCTGTCTGCTTCTAATTTTCTCTTAGCTTCTGATATTTTTCCTTTTCTCTCTTTAATATTTGCAATTTCTTTTTGAGCTTGCATTAATTTTCTTTCAGCATCTTCTAGTTCTTGGTCTTGTGTTAATGCTGGTTTTGCTTGTGCTAGTTGAGCACTTCTTTGAAGAGCCTCTCCTGCTGAATTCTGAGTTGGTTGAATTGGTTTTTGTGTTGCTGGTTTTTGTATCATTGCTTTTTGTGGTTGTACATACTGCCCTTGAAATGGAGATTTAGGGTTTCCTTCTGATTTTTTTCTGATTGCGAAAAACACAATTAAAATTATAATTAAGATTACAACTCCCCCAACAACAGAATATATTATTATTCTCTTTGTAGAGCCTTCTTCTCCAAATACAGAGTAACCGGTAGTAAAACTTGAACTTGCATTAACATCACTTGCATTAGCACTTGCATTAGTTTCTGATTGATTATCTGTATTTCCAGAATTTTGATTAGAAACTACTTCAACATAGCCAGTATCAACAACTGGTTCTGGATCTGAAGATCTTAAGTCAATGTAAACACTTCCTCCTAATAAAATTTTTTCAAATATTAAAGGTTTTTTTTGAAATTCTACTATAATATCATTTTGATCTTTAATAATAAATGATAAATGAACAAGCTTTTCATCAGTAGTATAATTAACAGTATATTCTCCTTCAGTGTCTGTTGTACCAAAAAATTCTCCGCCAACTATCTTTCTTCCAGTAATTGGGTCCAGTGCCATCATCTGAACATCAAACCCTGGACCAGTTCTTATAGTTATTTTAGTACTCCCTGCTAACACTGTAGGAACTAACATCAGCATAAAAAATAGTAATACAATCACACTGATTTTTTTCATCATATGATTTATAGAATTTTTATATTTATAAATTTATGTGTAGCTTTTTCGGTTTGTTAAAGGATAAATTGTGAAATATAAACGCCGTAAAGGCAAGAGCGTAAACGCCGCCAAAGGGAATCGAACCCTTGCATCCCGAAGGATCCGGATTAGCAATCCGGTGCAATACCACTATGCGATGGCGGCTTAATATTTGATATAATAACTAATTTATAAAGTTAATTAAAAAATGAAAAAAAGTAAAAATTGTTCATTTTATCCGCTAAACTCATCTATTGTTATAGCTAATGTTATAGCTAATCTAGAAAAAAATTGTTTTGCAAACTTTGCTAATAAACCTCCTACTTCTACATCTACCTCATCGATAATATCATCTTTGTCTTCCCTATTAGACAAAGCTTGCTCAAGAGTTTCTCTAAATTCAAATGCTGAATCTTGTATCATATTTTCAATATTTCTAATTGAGGTTATTGGCTCTATTGTTCCTACAAATTTAGATTACAAGAATATCTTTCTATAACTCCTTTATGCTCTAATCTTTTTCTTATTTTGCCCACTGCCTGAGTAGAAGTTTTAAAAGTTTAGTTTGATTATTAAACTTATTCAGCATTTTAAGTTCATATACTTAACGTTATATATATATATATATATATCATCTTATTTTCATTGGTAAAGAGTGGTGAAATTAAATGAATAAAAAAATAAAAAATTTAAGAAGAGGAAGAGAACAAGATACATTAAAAGAGATTAAACAGGATTGCCTTAAACTTAAAAAAAGAAATGACTTAACAGAATATGGCAAAGGTCAGTTAGATTTATGTAAAGTTATTTCAAAATAAATTAAAAATTTCTTAGACAAAAAATTTTAAAAAAATACTTACCATACTAAATTACATGTTTCTTCAATATCTCACTTCTATTTTAGTTATACATAATAAAAATTAAGCTTGTTATAAACATATCTCCGAGGTTTATTTTATCTTACTAGAATTAATCAAAATAGAAGTTAAATGCCTAATAATAAAAATTAATTTATTTTAAATTTTTTATCCTTCCTTTAATTATTTTTCCTCTTTTTGTTAATTCATAAACTCTTCCAAGAGCATCTTTTGGATTTATGCATTCTGCCAAGCCTTGTGCCTTAAATCCTCTTAAAATCCTGCTTGTTTCTGATAAGCTTAACTTTGTCTTATTTTTTATTTCAGTTACAGTCATTGGCCTATTTATTACTTCAATAATAATCTTCCTCTGTTTACTTCTCATAATAAAGCTGTAATCAAGCCAAAACTTTTTGTCAGTCATATTTATACCTTCTTCATGCCTTTTGAATTGTTTTTGTTTATTTATACATGCAGGAAATTCAACTTTTAAAGCTTTTTATTGTTAAAAGGTATACAAAAGATAAGCAAAAATTTATATAACTAAAAAAGAGGAGCAAAATGATTGATTTAGGAAAAGAAATTCAGGATAATGGAATAATGGTTATCCTTTGTAATTCAGATTACCCTGAAACTCTAAGCGAGATTATTAAACAAACTTCTAATAAATATGAAAAAATAGGTTATATAACTTTAAACAAACCTTATAATACCTTAATTAAAATATTTAAAAAAATAATGTAGACATGAAAAAATTTGGTTTTATTGATGCCATAACAAAATTAGTAATGAAACCAGAATCAGTAAAAAATTGTGTTTTTGTTTCTGCCACAAATGCCTTAACTGAAGCGAGCATAGTAGTAAAAAAGGTATGTGAAAGTCAGCAGCCAGACATGCTTATATTTGACTCATTAAGCAGTTTATTGGCTTATGAAAAAGGCCATGTTTTAATAAAATTTATTCATTCTTTAGTTGAATTTTTAAGAGTTCATAGAATTAGAATTACTTTTATTGCTTTAAAAGAAGATATTGATTCACCTTTAATAAAGGATTTGTCAATGTTTGTTGATAAAATAATAAAAACATGTTAAAAAGAATTTAAAAGCAAAAATTTCAGAAAATTTGCCAAAGGTTTATGCTGATCCTTCTAAAATTACTCAGGTTTTAAGTAATCTGATAGGTAATTCAATTAAATTTACTAAAAAAGGAAGCATAACAATAAATGCACCTCTTGCTGGAGATAATATTCAAGTAGACATTATTGATAGTGGAATTGGAATAAAAAACAGGATATGCCTAAGCTTTTTACTAAATTTTTTCAAGCCAAGGAAGTAATATAAAAAACAAAAGGAACTGGGCTTGGCTTGCCAATGTGCAAATCAATTATTGAAGATTATAAAGGAAAAATTTGGGCTACAAGTAAAGGTTTAGTAAAAGGAAGTACATTTAGTTTTACATTGCCTGTTGAAAATAAGTAAAATCTTTTATTGATTAAGAAAAATCCGTATATTATTTATTATTCTTACAATAAGTTTTTTTATTTTTTCTCATTAAATTTCAATAATTTTATCAACAAAAGCACTTAATTGAGAAATCATTTTTTCATCAGTCATATCTTTAATGCAAATCATTTCAAAAGTTATTTTCAATTCTTTCATCTTCCTTGATATAAACTTAATGAAATCTTTTGTTGCTTCAAAGCTATTGTGAAATAGCAGTGTGCTTACTGAATCAAAAATAAGCACTTTTGCCATTGTAAATTTTTTAATTGTAGAAGTTGTAGTTATTGAAATATTAGTCAGCTCTTTTGGAGAGCTTATGAATACAGTATTCTCTGCCCTTTCTACATTAATGAATTTACGCGGAGTAACAGCATCAATAACAAATATCTTATTTAGATCTATTTTTTCTTTTTTAATGTTCCCAATTAATGTAGAAAAAGGCTTGTTTACTGTTACATAAACCACACCATGTTTTTTTTCAGATATATAATATTTAAGAAGATTTATATTTGTTTCAATAAGTTTTTCAGATGGAACTTTAATTAAAACAATACTTCCCACGTCTATTTCTTCAAAAATCTCCCACATTTCTTTAAAATTTCCTCCTTTTTATTTTATTAACCAAATATTTATTTAATACCTTTTGTCAATAACTTGTATAGCAAAGCACCTATTTAAATTTTTCCTTTCTATTAAAAAATGTGAAATAAATCAATATACCTAAATATGCAAACTTTTAAATATATAATTCTATAACATTTATTATGGTTAAACATGACAAAAAAGAAGCAAAAGATAGGCAGATAAATTCTAAGAGGCAGGGATTAAAAATTCCTGATAAACAAGAATTAAAAGAGGTTTTTCATGGAAAAGCTGAAAAGCTTCCAAGACCAAAGATAACTAAAGCCAAAACAAAACTAAAATTATCAATAGAAACCAGAATTTCCAAAACTAAAAAACAGGAGTTAAAGGTCCCTAAAAATGTTAAAAAAAAGCCAGTTAAAAAAATAGAAAAAATTGAAAAAGAAATTAAATGGACTCCTGAAATGTCTGTTAATGAAACAACAATAGACAAACAGCATCAGAATCTTCTTGCTCAAATCAATAGGCTTGTTAAAAAAATCTCATTTGGAGAAGAAATAGCTGTTGTTAAAGAAACACTGCATTTTCTTCATACTTATATTAAAGAGCATCTTTCTTATGAAGAAAAATATATAAAAACTATTGCATATCCAGGTTTTAACAAGCATAAAAAAATACATGAAGGGTTTGTTAAATTTTTTTATAATTATATTAAGAAATTTGAATCAGCTTATTTAGTAAAAATAAAAAAAAGAGAAAAATTAAAACAACTTTGTGATGAAGCAAAAAAATTCCTTGGACAATGGTGGGTTAATCATATCTCAACAATTGACAAAGAATATGCAGAATATGCCAAACAAAAAAGAAGTAAACCTCAGGAAATTGAATTAAAAACTCCTTCTGAAAAGCCAAAATCTAAAATAAAAATACCAAATAAAAAATCAGAAGATTCTGAATCTGGTTTTGATATGAGTAAAATAAAGACAGAAATAGAAAACAAATTAAAAAAAGGCAAGATTGAAAAACATCAGGCGCAAATTCTTGAACAAAGGGCTCCTGCGACCCATGTTCTCAAACTAAAAGGAAAAAAAGGAGAGATAAGCAAAAAATTTATTTTAACTGGAATACCTGGTTTTGATGAATTATTTGAAAAGGGCGTACCAAAGGGTTCTGCTATCTTGATTGCAGGAGGAGCAGGAAGCGGGAAAACAATTTTTTGCTCGCAATTATTAACAAAACATGCTTCTCAAGGAGAAAAATGTTTTTATATGAGTTTTGAAGAAAGTGAAAAAAGACTTATTCAACATATGAAAGATTTTGGATGGGATGCTGAAAAATATATTAAAAAAGGGAATTTAAATATTAAAAGATATTCTCCATTTGAAATAACAAGAAATGTTGATGCAATGCTTGCTAAAGAAAAAGGTGAGCTTTTGATAGATATAGGTCCTGTAATTCTCCCTAAGGACCTTAAGCCAGATATAATTGTTCTTGATTCTCTAACATCTATAGCTTCTGCATTTACAGGAAAAGAAGATTCTTATAGGGTTTACATTGAACAGTTATTCAGGTTTTTTGAAAAACTAGGCTCTACTTCTTTTCTTATCACAGAAACAAAACAAATTCCTGAAATTTTCTCTACAACTGGTGTTGAGGAGTTTCTTGCAGATGGGGTAATTGTTTTTTATAATATAAAACACAAAGATGTAAGAGAAAACGCAATAGAAGTATTGAAAATGAGGGGAGAGAAACATCAAAAAAAGATTGTAGCTATGACAATAGGAGATAATGGAATAACTGTTTATCCTGAACAAGAGGTTTTTGGTGAGATTAGCGAAGAAAAATAAAAAGGTAATTAAAAAAACTTGATGGGCAGAAAAAAGATAATTCTAAGTTTTTGAATTTTAGAGATTGATTAAATAGAGATTAACATAATATTGACAAAAGCTATACAAATATTTAAAAACTATTTAGCCTTTTTTCTTTAGTATGAACAACAATGCGATTGTTCGCAAAAAATAAAGATGGTGAAAAAAAGAGAAAAAGGCAGGCCTAAGTTAGATATTAAAAAAGATATTTTAAAACAATTAAAAGCTACTGATAATCCTCTTTCTACTTCTGATTTATCTGCGAGTTTAAAAAAAGCATGGCATACAATTGATAGAGCATGTTTAATGCTGCAGATTGATGGAAAAGTTGATGGTTTCAAGACAGGTAAAATGAATTTATAGAGGGTAAAATGAGGAATAAAAAATTAATTTTGTTTTTGATGGTTGGGATAATTTTGATAGTCAGTAGTTTGAGTTTGGTTGGTGCTTTGACAACAATAGGAGTGTTTTATGATGGTTTTGAAACAGATAACTTTGCTACAATCTGGACAAGTGCTGCAGATTATGTCAGACAGTCTGCAGCAAGTGTTGATACAGGAACTTATTCTATTGAAGTTAATGGCGGTGTTACGAATGCCCTAATGACTGTTACAAATGCACAGAACATATCTAATCAAACCACTTGCAACTTGACAGCAAGAGTTTTAATAGAAACTGGATGGGATGGAGATGAATTTATTTGTTTGGATTACTCAACAGATGGGGGTTCAACTTGGAATAGGGATGCTGGAAGTGATGGAACTACCGGAGGTTTATGTCAAGATGGAAATGTTGATACTGAGGGCGCATTTAGAACTATTTCTTATGATGTAACAAGTGCTGATGAAATAGATTCTTTTAAATTTAGATTTAGAACAACTGTAAGCGGAGGTAATGAAGATGGTTATATTGATAATGTTAATTTAACTTGTAGTAAAAATGCTGTTCCTGTTATAAACAATATTACTATGTCTGATTCAACAATTAAGGGAGGAAACACAATTACTATTTATGCAAATACAACCTCACATGGAGTTAATGATACTGAAGCAGATACATTATATTTGTATTGTGATGATACTACAACCCCAACTGCAGTAAATACTGATTGTACAGGAGGAACAACAAGTGATGCAAGTTATCCTTATGCTATGACTTGTACTTTTGCAACATTACCAACAGATACTACTTATAATGAATATTGCAGACTATATGATAGTAATGGTTATTCTAGTGCTGTCAATTTAACTTATATAACTGATTCAACTGCTCCTACAACATCTGTTACAAACGTGGCAGGAGACCCTGCTGCAAGTTATTTTGATACTGTAAATGATGGGGCAACAGAGATTAATATATCTGGAGAAGCAAATATGGTTTGTAGATGGAGTTCAAGTGATGTTGTTTATAGTAGTATGAGTAATGATTGTACTATCTCTGGAACAGTTGGAAGTTGTTCTATAAATGATATTGCATCACAAGGTTATACAACAAGATATATAAGTTGTCAAGACCAATATGGAAATGCACAAACAACATCTACTAATCTAGATATAAGTTTTTATTTAGATTATACTGCTCCTACAACTAGTGATGATAGTGTTTCTGCTGTTCAGGCTCCTCCTTATTCTGTTACGATAGCAGAAGCTGATAATGTTGATTCAGATCCAACAAGTTATTATTGCACTTCCTCAACTCAAGGTTGTAACTCAACAACAAGCATTGATAATGGGGGGTTAGTTACTTATACTTCGTTAAATAGAGGAGTAAATTATTTAAGATATTATTCAATAGATGATGCTGGGAATACACAAACAACTGTGAATAAAACAATTAATATTAATCAATTGCCTGTTTTTCTTTCTGCATGGGATGATGCAACAATAATTAAAGGAGGCACAACAATAAATGTTTCTGCTAATTTTTCTGAATCAGATAGTGGGCAAGAAATTACATTGTTTGTTTGTAATTCTTCTGGAGCTAGTTCATCTGGTTGTACTGGAGGACATTATTGTAATTCAACTAATACTATAAATACGTCTTGTACATTTACATCTGAATCAGATTCTACTACACATACGTGGTATGCTTATATTTTTGATGAATTAGATGAAGCAGCGTCGGCAAATCCTAAATCAGGAACTTATACAACAGATACAAC
>CAZQKV010000018.1:0-9763 GCA_964593995.1 Candidatus Woesearchaeota archaeon | reverse complement strand
GTTCAGATAATTCATTAGAAATTTCTAAGGGGTCTTCCCAAAGTTCTTCTGAACAATGAAAAGATGTTGCTCCATTCATAACTTGCGCTAGGATGTCTGATTCATATTGAAATGCATCAGGCCTTTTTCCAAAACTCTCCATCATATAGCTTGGGACACATTCTCTGTTTTTTGAAAATTCAAACATTGCTTTTCTTACATCTGGTCTTGAATAGTAAATGAAAAGGATATCCCTTAACCTCTTTTCTTTAAAGCTTTCTCCAGGCTTCTCAGTATTAGAATTCTCTGCCATTTTATTAATCTATTAATCTGCAACTTGATGTTTTATCAGTTAATAGTATTAATTATAATTTCAAGCAGTTTATATAATATCTTATTCTAAAGTATAATAATGTTTAAAAGTTAAAAGCTGTTTTCAAAGAAATGAAAAGATGCAGATATGTTGAACTTTCAGAATGGTTAAAATGTTATTAAGATTAGATCATCCGAAGATATTTTCTGAAATAATCGGGATACTTTCTGAACTTGTTTTAGAGGTTAGGATAAAAGTTAATCAAGAAGGAATGAGTATTTTAGCTATTGATCCTGCAAATGTTGCTATGATTTCTTTTAAACTGCCAGCAGATGCTTTTTCAGCTATAGATATTGAAAATGAGGAAGTTTTAGGGGTTAGCTTAGATAGTTTAAAAGCAGTTTTAAGAAGAATAAAACCAGGAAGTGTTTTAAGCATTATGAAAGAAGAAAGTTCATTAAGACTGCAAATACAAGATAAAATAAAAAGAGAATTTAATCTTGCTTTAATAGAAATTGAGGCTGAAGAAAAACCAATCCCAAATTTAGAATTTTCAAGTAAAATTGAAATGCCTTCTTCAGATTTTTCAGAAATTATTGAAGACTGCAGTGTTGTTGCAGATGCGTGCAGTTTTATTTCAGAGCCTGAAAAGTTTATAATAAAAGCAAAAGGTTCATTAAATAGTTTTAAATCAGAATTTTCATCAGATGAAGTGAATATTCAAGCTCAGGAAGCTGATTCAAAATATTCATTAGAATATTTACAAAAAATGATTAAAGCTACTAAATTAACTGACAAAGTAATTATTAATTTTTCAACAAATTACCCCCTAAGGCTTGATTTTGTGACTCCTTTTATTGACTTAAAGTTTATTTTAGCTCCAAGAGTTGAGAGCGAAGACTAATCTTTTTTATTTTTTATTTGTTCAAAATACCGTCGATGTGATTAATATACTTATTAGTATTATTATGGATATTCATAATAATTATAGATAGGATAGTTAGTAGGAGAAATAATAGATTATTTCATGCTAATATTAACCTGCATATTATTATTAAGAAACATTTATAAATACTAATTTATTCTAATAAGTAAATTAGAAGGAAGTTTCATAGTTGTGGTAAGAGCATATGAATATAGTTACTAAAAATAAGATTCTGAAACTCTTGGGGAAAGAGAAGGTGATAACTAGTTCGGAGTTAGCTAAGTCTTTATGTGTTAGTTGGAATACTGCTCAATCATATCTTATGGAACTTGCATTAGAAAGAAAGATAATAAGAATAAAAAAAGAGGGGGTTAATTTATGGATGTTAAGTTAAAATTATTTAATTGGAAGAAGATTAACAACATTTTGACTTTGATGACCATATTAATTATATTATTTTTAATATCTTATATATCTGCTGCAAATCCCCAGGGTCCTGATGTATTAAATTCTATTAGTAACTCAACAAAAGGAGATGTTACTGGCAAAATATTTAATGTTTCTGGTGGAAATATTTCTAAATCGAATTTAAGTGCAGTACTCAAAGATACAAGGTGGAAAGCATTTGTTGGAAATGTTTCAGGTAGCTTTACATTAGATGACGCAGCAAGCCAAACTATTTATGATTGGACTCTTTCTTCTATCATGGGAATAATTTATACAACTAGAAATTCTTCTACACCTTCTTGGGCAAATATTAATTGTACTGACAATACAACTATTAGAAGACAGCAATTAGAAAATGAGAATATAAATTTAGAACATTCAAATGCAGATGATAATATTACTGCAACTTTTGATAATTTTAATCATCCTAGTTTTACTGCTGCTGCAAATACAATACAAGCAAATGTGTGCCCGGTTGCAAGACCTTATATAAATAGTTCAGCTCAAAGCACTAGTTTTAATGTCACTGTGTTATATGATAATACAAATCTTATTTTTGCTGCTCATTTAGAAACAGATCAATATGGTTATAGTGGGGATACTACAAATAGGACTTATGACTTTCAAATGATTGTTCCTGAAAACGGAAATTCAAGTTGGACAAGTTCAACTGCTTATTATCTTTATATACAATTAGATTAAGATAACTTTAATATGAAAAATGAAAAATGAAACCAAAAAAATCACAAATTACCATATTTATAATATTAGGATTAATGTTAGTAATAATTATTGCTATTTTCTTTATTATTAAAAAACCTCCTGAACCTCAAATAATTGATGAGGAAAATCCTCAGGCATTTATTGATTCTTGTACAAAACAGGCTGTTGAAGAAGCTCTTGTTTTATTAGGAGAACAAGGAGGAGACACTAACCCTAAGGGAAGCATCAAATATAAAAACAAGGAAATTACTTATTTGTGTTATAATGAAAATTTTTATGATCCTTGTATAAACCAGAGGCCTCTTTTAATTAAGCACGTAATTTCGGAGATTACTAATTATATTACTCCAAGAGTTGAAAATTGTTTTCAAACTTTGGAAAAAAGTTTGGAAAAAAGATATGAAATTTCTATGGGAAATATGGATATTGAAACAAATCTTCAAACAAATCTTGTTAAAATAAAAGTTACAAGAGACTTTCAAATGACAAGAGAAGATAATACTAGAAATTTTAATGAATTTGAAGTAAATATTATTCATCCTATTTATGATTTAGCAGAAATCGCAAATGAAATTGCAAGCCAAGAAGCTGAATTTTGTAATTTTAATACAGACGGGTTTAATTCAAATTATCCTAAATTTAAAACTAGAAAAGAAATGATTGAAAATACTAAAATATACATAGTAAGTAAAAGGGATTCAAATGTAGATTTTACATTTGCAATAAGGAGTTGTGTAATGCCTCCAGGATTATAATTTAAATAAAAATTTAAAAACAAAATAAATAATGAAAATTAATTTTAAAAAAGCTGGAAAAGAAAAAATCACAGAGATACTAGTGCAAATATTAATATTAATTATAAGCAGTTTTGCTTTTTGTTATATTCTTCATTCAATTACACAATCTGTATTTGCGCAAAGCACAGATGTTATTCAAACATGCCAAGAAACAAATGACGGGCATTATTGTCAGGAATTTTTAAAAGAAGAAATTCAAGAAAATTGTAATTCAACTATTTTTCCAGGGTCAATGGAAGAATTTTCAGAATGCCAGCTTGGCTGTTGTTATGATGATTATGAAGGAATTTGTACTACAAAATCCCCAAAAGCAGAATGTGAAGGTGGTGGTGGAGAATGGTCTGATAATGAAGATTGTAATTTAAATGAGTGTGAAATGGCTTGTTGTATTTTAGGTACTGAAGCCAAGTTTACAACTGAACAAAGATGTGCAAAATTATCTGCTGATAGGGGAATTCCTGCTGATTTTAAAAGTGATGTGAAAACAGAAATTGCTTGTCTTCTCCTTGTTGAGAGAGATAATGAAGGTGCTTGTGTTTTTGATGTTAATATAGATTTTAAAACAGAAATTAGATGCGAATTTACAACAAGACAAGATTGTTATACTAAAACAGGGCAAGAAGATAATTTTTATAAAGATTTTTTATGCTCTAATCCTCAATTAAACACAACTTGCACAAAACAAAATTCTACTGCATGTGTTGAAAATAAAGAAGCGGTTTACTGGTTTGATTCTTGTGGAAATAGAGAAAATATTTATGATACTAATAAAGACAGGTCTTGGAATAATGGAATGGTCTTGTCTCCTGAAAAAAGTTGTGGTGCAGATTCTTTAAATGGAAATGTAAATTCGGCAACATGCGGGAACTGTAATTATCTTCGCGGAAGTATTTGTGGAGCAGGAGAAGCAGAAATCGGAGACTATGTATGTAAGGATTTAAGTTGTGAAATTCATGGAGAAAAAATTACAAATGGGGAGAGCTGGTGTGTGTATGAAGGGATAATTGGTGATGGAAAAGATGTTGTTGGAAGCAGGCACATAAAAAAAGCTTGCCATGATGGAGAAATTATAACAGAACTTTGTGCTGATTTTAGAAATGAAATTTGTGTACAAAGTGATGTTGAAAGAGTAGATGGAGAAATTTTTTCAGAAGCAGCATGCAGAGTTAACAGATGGAGAGAGTGTGTTGAAATTAATTTAGAAGAAAATGCAGATGAAAAAAAAGAGAAATGTGAAAAAATTTCTGATTGTAAGTTTCATAATGTTGATGTTGATAAGAATTTTAAATTTTCTGTGTGTACTCCTCAGTATCCCCCAGGATTTGATGTTAAAAATGATTATAATGCTGCAGAATTAGTTTGTGCTCAAGCTACTCAAAAATGTACTGCAATTAAAATTAAAGAAATTGATGGATGGGAATGGGTTGCTAATGAAGATTGCACAAAAATGGAATTTACAGAAAAAATGAATGATTATTGCTACCAATTAGGAGATTGTGGGGGTTATATTAATATTGAAGGAGATTTTGATAAAGGATTTAGTGTTTCTGGAGAAGCACCTAATTCATTAACCCAAAGTAAAATAAATGAGTATAAAAGATTTGCACAAGATAATTTAAATCAAAAACCTGCCGAGCCTGGAAAATATGAAGGTATCTTAGCTAAAATAAGAGGAGATGATGGAAAAGTCAGTTCTTTAGCTGCAGGAGGAGCCATCGCAGGAGGAATTATTGGAGGGCTAAGTGCTTATAGCCCTTTTGCAATTGGATTAGCAGAATTTGCTGCAGGACTTGGGCAAGGAACTGTTAGTGTTGTTAGGGGTGGAACGTGGTCTAGTTCTTCAACTTCCGCGACTGGTTCTCCACAAAATTTTCAGCCATCAGATTTTGGTGCAAAACCTACTGCAAATTATAATGCAATTGGCGCAGGTCTTGGGGCAGCTGCAGGAGCTTATGTTGCAATAGCCTTATTTGGAAAAGGATTGCCTCCAAAGGCGCAATTAGTTGCATCATTAATCGGTGGTATTGGAGGAGCTGCACTAGCAACTACCAGCTCAGCTTTTGGCGGGGGTGCTGTAGCAGGAACAGGGATTTCTGGTTTTATTAGCACATTTATTGCAGCATTTATTTGGGCAATTATTATTGTTATAATTGTTATTTTGATTATGAAAGCATTTGGAGTAGGAAAAAAGAAAGAATATGTTAATACATTTAAATGTCTTCCTTGGGAAGCTCCTACAGGAGGGAATAATTGTGATGTATGTAATCAAGGAGATGTTTTATGTTCAGAATATAGGTGTAATAGTTTAGGACAAACATGTGAATTAATTAACCAGGGTTCAGAAAATGTTAAGTGCATTAATAATCCTCCTGATGATGTATCTTCTCCTAAAATAAGTCCCTTATACGGATTTATTACACCAGGCCATGGATATAATAATATTAATAACAATGGTTTTGAAATTAAAAAAGAAAATGGGAATTGTATAAATGAATTTACCAACATTGAATTTGGAATTAAAACAGATAAAAGTGCTCAATGCAAATACGGGACTGAAATAACACAAGATTATGAAGATATGGTGTATTTTGGAAACAATGCGTATTTAATAAATCATACTTTTGCTATTATGATGATTGGTCCTAATGTTTTTAAGCACCAGTATAATCTAACTGATGAGGAAATCCAGGATTTAGGTAAATTAAAATATTATGTAAAATGCAAGAGTGTGAATGGTATGAAAAATTCTGTTCCTTATGTAATTGAGAGTTGTGTAAATCTAGGGCCTGACTTAACTCCTCCAATGATTACAAATACAGACCCTTGGAATAAAGCTTTTATTAAATACGGTGCAACAGAAGTTAATTTATCTGTTTGGGTAAGTGAACCTGCAAATTGCAGCTGGTCAAAACAAGATGTTGATTATGAAGAAATGCAAAACAAAATGGTTTGTTTAAATGGTTTAGAAAATTATGGATTATATGGATGGAGATGTTATACTACTCTAACAAATATAACTGATCAACCTAAATTTTATATTAAATGCAAGGATCAGCCTTGGTTGCCAGATGATAATGATTCTAGAAATGCTATGGAAGAAAGTTATGTTTATGAATTAATTTCTTCTGAATCTGAATTAGTAATTAAAGAAACAATTCCAAAAGATAGTGAAGCAATAACTTCCAGCACTGTAGTAACAAGTGTTGATGTTAAGATTAAAACAAGTGGCGGGGCTGAAAATGGTGAAGCTACTTGTTATTTTAAATTTGCAGAAGATGATTCTTACATAAGATTCTTACATACTTTTACAAACATTCACGAACAAACGTTTTCAAATCTTGTTCAAGGACAATATGATCTTTATTTGAAATGTGAAGATGCAGCTGGAAACATTGCTGAAAATATAACTAGTTTTGAATTAGATGTTGATAGTTCTGGACCAAGAATAACTAGATATTATTATGATGGGGTATTAAAAATAAAAACTAATGAAAAAGCAGAATGTAGGTATGATTTTAATAGAATGTTTGTATTTGAAAATGCAAGTTCAATGGGAGGGCCAGGATTTGAACATTCTGCGCCGTGGAAATTAGATACATATTATGTTCAATGCATGGATAAATATGAAAATAAAGGCAATAAAGCAACAATTAGGGCTTATGACCTTGTCTAAATAAATTTATAAACAAATTTATCGTTATAAAATTGAAAAAATGGGTTTGAAAAAAAAAGTAAGTAAAAAAGCACAGATTACAATCTTTGTTATATTGGCTCTTGCACTTTTGCTTGTAATTATTTTATTATTATTAAATACAGATAGAATTAATGTAAGGATTACTCCTGAACCTCCTATAGAGCAAATAAGAACCTGCATTCGAGAAGAAGCTGAGCAAGCAAGAGATATTATAAGTGTTCAAGGAGGAAGTTTTAGGCCTGAAAATTATTATATTTATCAAGGAAACAAGGTAGACTATTTATGTTATACAGAAGAGAATTTTAAAAAATGTGTTATGCAAAAACCTTTTTTAAAAAGTTCTATTGAAAAAGAATTAGAAGATTATTTACTTCCAAAAGTAAAGAGGTGTATTGATTCTGTTAAAACATCTTTAGAAGGAAAAGGATATAGTGTTACTTTAACAAATCCAGAATCAGCTGTTTCATTACTTCCAGGAAGCATACTTATTGAAGTCTATACTAATCTAAGGATTGCAAAAGATAATATAGAATCATATGAATCTATAAAAATAGATGTTGATTCTGAGTTAAATACTATGACTGCTATAGCAAGTGCGATTTTAAATTGGGAAGCAAGATATGGTGATTCAGAAATAAAAGATTATATGATTTATTACCCTTATCTAAGAGTTGAAAAAAAGAAACAAGGAGATGGCTCAACAATTTATATTATAACTGACAAAGAAACTAAGGAAACATTTATGTTTGCTGTAAGAAGCGTAGCATTAATTCCAGAAATAGGATAATCAAAAAGGATATTAAAATGAAAATAAACTTTTTAAAAAAGTTTGAACAAAAAATGAAAAAGAGAAAAAAGAGCATCATAACACAGGCAATAATTGAAATAAGTATTTTAATTATAGGGATTTTTGCATTTGCGTTTTTGCTTTCTCCACAAGTAAGTGCAGAAGAAGTCAAGTATAATGTTTGTTGTGAAAAAACAAAATCAGGAGCATGGTGCCAAAATACTTTAGAAGAAAATTGCAATACAAATTATCTTGTAACACCAACAAGCTGCGAAGCAACAAGTTTTTGCAGCCCTGGGTGCTGTTTTGATTCTGCTGATGGATTTTGTATGGAAAACACTCCTGAAAATGTTTGCAATCAAGAAGAAGATGGAACTTGGATTAATAGTGCTGAATGCAATGTCAAACAATGTGAATTAGGGTGTTGTGTTTTAGGAACCCAAGCTAGTTTTGTTACATTAACAAGATGTAAAAGTTTGTCTGCACAATATGGTTTAGAAACGGATTTTAAAAAAGATATTAATGATGAACTTACTTGTCTTGCATATGCTGCTTCTCAAGACCAAGGTGCTTGTGTTTTTGAATTTGAAACTGATTTAGGTAGTGAGAGAAGATGCATTTTCACAACAAGAGGAAAATGTTCAGAAACTGAAAGCTCGGAATTTTACAATAATTATTTGTGTTCTGCAGAAAAGCTTGCAACAAATTGCGGAATGACTAAAGATACAATTTGTGTTGAAGGAAAAGAAGAAGTTTATTTTAAAGATACTTGTGGAAATCCTGCAAATATTTATGATGCTTCAAGAGCAGAAGATGCTTCTTATTGGAAAGAAGTTGTTCAAAAAGCAGATTCTTGTAATGTTAATAGTGCTACAGGAAATGCAGATTCAGAAACTTGCGGGAACTGTAATTATTTTAAGGGAAGTATTTGCTCTGAAGGTGATGCAAGTTATGGGGAATTTGCTTGTAAAGACTTAAATTGTTATAATACTCAAAATGGAAATACTTATAAAAATGGGGAAAGTTGGTGTGTTTTTCAAAGTTCTACAGGACAAGGAAGTGATGCAGTAGGAAGCAGACACTTTAGACATTTATGTATTAATGGAGAAGAAATAATAGAGCCTTGTGATGATTTTAGAATGAAAGTTTGCTTGGAAAGCCAGACAAATGTTGATGGTTATGATTTTAATGAAGCTGCTTGCAGAGCAAACAGAGGGTTTGATTGTCTTTACCAAACAGAAGAAGATGATTGTTTAAACACAGATAAAAGAGATTGTTTTTGGTTAAGTGGTGCAAGTTTTACAGGAGCCAGTAATGCAGGAACAACTTCAACTTCTTCAACAAGCCAACCCCTTTTTGGAACTTCAAATACAGGAGGCTTTACAGCAAGTGCAATTGCTCCAATAACTGGTTTTGCAACTAGTGAAGCTTCATCAAGTATTTCATTTGAGGGAAATATATGTCTTCCAGAAGTTCCTCCAGGATTAAGATTTTGGGATGATGGTTCTGCAAGCAATGCATGCAGCAAGGGAAATTCTGTTTGTGTTGTTGAATATGAAAAAAAATTAATTGGCGGGAAAAAAGCAGTTAAAAATGAAGAATGTTTAGAAGTAGAATATACTGAAAAAATGAATGAAGTTTGCACTGCATTAGGTGATTGTGGTGCTTATGTTAATATTGCTGGGAGATTTACAAATGATGGTTATTCTATTAACGGAGCTCCAAAGCTTTCAGATAGTATTGCAAGTTCTATGATAAACAAGGCAAGACCTGCACCTATTACAGCAAAAGCAATTGAACTTGCAAACACAGCTAGCGGGGGAATTATATCAAGATTATTTAAAAAACTTGGATTAGCAACTGGTATTGGAAGTGTTGATGCGGACCTTCAAATAGATGGAAATATTATCGAAGACACTGAAAGTAGGAGGAGTATAACATTTGATACTGATCAAGAGGCTATTGAAGCTTTTAGGGCTATGAAAGGAAGTAACAATCCTTCTGTGACTTTTGATTATGAATATGCAAGAAGAAATTCTGGTTCACCACAAACAAGCCAACAAACTCCTTCAGGAGCCCTTGATAAAGTAGTTAACAA
>CAZQKV010000017.1:0-9807 GCA_964593995.1 Candidatus Woesearchaeota archaeon | reverse complement strand
TATCAAGAGGTGTTGAAGTTGTTTTGGATGTTGAAAAAGCTCAAGATAAAATAATATATTCTATAAATACAAAAGAGTTATTAAAAAAAGGCTGGCCAAAGGAATTAAAAGGAAGTTTAAAATCATTGCCTGCTGCTTATTTAGGGGGATTATTATTAGGAGCAAAAGCTAAAAATTTAAAAGAAAAAATAATCCTTGATAGCGGATTAATACCAAATACGAAAGGCTCAAAAGTATATGCTGCAGTAAAAGGAGTTTCAGATTCTGGAATTAAAATTAAATATAATGAAAAAGTAATGCCTTCACAAGAAAGAATAGAAGGAGCCAACGGAAAGATAAGCAAGGAAATTTTCAATAAAATTAAGGAGAAAATAAAATGAATAAAAAAATTTTTATGTTTAACAAATTGGATACAAGGAAAAAAGTGTCTAAAGAAGAAAGAAATAAACTTAGAGAAGAAAAAATAAAACAAGAGCAAGCAAAACAACTTGACGGGTGGGTTCCTAAAACCAAATTAGGAAAACTTGTCAAAACTAAAAAGATTACAGAAATAGATGAAGCTCTTAAACATAAAATCCTTGAACAGGAGATTGTGGATATTTTATTAAACTTAAATTCAGAAATACTTAATATTGGACAAGCAAAAGGAAAATTTGGGGGAGGAAAAAGAAGAGCTTGGAGACAATCACAGAAAAAAACTGCTGAAGGAAATAAACCCACATTTTCATGCATGTGTGTTGTTGGAAATACTAATGGTTATATCGGACTAGGTTATGGAAAAGCTAAAGAAACCCTTCCTGCAAGAGCAAAAGCATTAAGAAAAGCTAAGCTTAATATTATTAAAATTAAAAGGGCGTGTTCTAGTTTTGATTGTACTTGTGGAGAGCCCCATACAGTCCCTTTTATTGTTGAGGGAAAAGCAGGAAGTTGCAGAGTGAAGTTAATTCCCGCACCACAAGGAACAGGATTAGTCATTGGAGATGAATGTAAAAAAATATTAAGTGCCGCAGGAATAAAAGATGTTTATTCAGTCACTAATGGGAAAATTAGAACAACAATAAATTTAGCAAAAGCGTGCATGGATGCGTTGCAAAAGACAATGGAGATGTAAAATGGAAGTAAACTTTTTAAAAACAAGTTTAATCAAAAACAAGATTTAAAATGGAAGAAAGAAAATTTATCAGATTGAAGAAGGAAGAGTTTGGTATAAAAGAGTATATAAAAAGAAATTTGGGTAAGGGAAAAATCAGCAGATTGGATATTGAGTATACTCCTATTGGTGAAAAAATAATTATTTCAACAAGCAGACCAGGACTTGTTATTGGAAGAAGAGGAGAAAAAATAGAAGAACTCACAAAAGTATTAAAAACACGATTTAAACTTGAAAACCCTCATATTGAAATTAGTGAAATAAAAAATCCTTTATTTGATGCTCAATTAGTTGCAGATGAAATCGCAATGGCTTTAGAAAGGATGGGTAATCTTAAATTCAAAGTTATTGCTTATAGAAAATTATCTGAAATAATGAAGGGCGGAGCACTAGGTTGTGAAATAAGATTAACTGGAAAACTTCCAAGTGAGAGAGCGAGACCTTGGAGATTTGCAGAAGGTTATTTAAAAAAGGCTGGAGAATCAAGAAAAGAAATTAATAGAGCACAAGCAACTGCGTTGAATAAAACTGGAATTATTGGAATAAAGGTTGCTATTATGGCTCCTGATGCAAAAATATATGATAGGATAGAAATTGATGATAATATAAAAAACCAGATAAAATCAGATATAGAAAAACCTGGAGAAAAAATTAAAAAACCAAGGAAAAAGAAAATAGAAACTAAAGCAGAAAAATCAAAGCCCAAGGAAGAAAGTAAAATCAAAGAAAGAGTAGAATCAAGAGTTAAAAAAAAGAAGGAAGTCAAACCAGAAGAAAAGAAAACTGAAAAAAAGCCTAAGGAAAAAGTTAAAGTAATTAAAGAATCGCAAGATATTAAACCTGAAGAAGATGGGACTGCAATGAAAATTGAAGAAGAGTTAGAAGAAGGAGTTCCCCAAGAAATTATTGATGAAGAAACAAAAGAAGACTTGGAAAAGGAAAACAAGGAAGAAAGACCTAGAAAAGAAAAAATAGAAGAGAAAAAACCAGTTGAAAAAAAGAAAGAAGAAAAACAAACTGAAGAGAAGAAAGAAGAAAAAGAAAAACCTATTAAAGAAAAAATAACTAAACAGGTTAAGGAAGAGCAAAATGGCAATATTAAAAACTAAAGATATATCAAAAATGTCAGAAAAAGAAATCAAAACTAAAATCAATGATTTAAAGATGGAATTATTAAAAGGGCAAGTTTCAGCTAATAAGGGTGGAAAAATTAAGACGCGGGAGATTAAAAAAACTATTGCCAGATTACTTACATTCAATAGACTAAATAAGCTTGTTGATAAAAAATAAAAATATGAACATATGTCCAAAATGTGGATTGCCTTTACAAGCATGTATTTGTGAAGAGATAGTAAAAACCGAACAGAGAATACACATCCAAACTATTAAGAAGAAGTTTGGAAAGATAAATACAATCGTCTCTGGATTTAGGGGAGTTGACCTGAAATCAGTTGCAAAGGACTTAAAACAAGAACTTGCATGCGGAGGAACAGCAAAAAACAATGTTGTTGAACTTCAAGGAGACCATAGAAAAAAAATTAAAGGAGTTTTAGTAAAACTAGGATTTCCTGAAGAAACAATAGATATATCATAAAGGCATAAAATAGAATTTGAAGGTGGTAAGGTAAACTTAAACATAAATGTAAAAATAGAATGGAAGTTAAAACAAATCAAGAAATACAAGAAGGAACAGCAGGTTCTGCAGAAGAGATTTCAGAAGAGATAGCTAAAGCTGAAAAGGAAATTGCAGAAGAAGTTGCAGAAGTTGAAGAAAAAGTAGATAAAGGAAAGATAAGCCAGAAAAAAGCTGACAAAAAAATTGATAAGGAAGTTAAAGAAATAGCAGAAGAAACTTCTGAAGAGATTCAAAAAATAAAAAAAGAATCTAAAAAACAAGAAGAAAAAGATTCAAAAGAAACTAATTTAATTGCAATTATTAGAATTTCTGGTATGGTAAAAGTTAAAAAAGAAATTGAAAACACTTTGCAAAGATTAAGACTAAGAAGAAAATATTCCTGTATCTTGCTTAATTTAAAAAATAAGTCATTAAAAGGCATGCTTGGAAAAATAAAATATTACATTGCTTATGGTGAGATTAATCATGGAACATTAGTGAAATTAATTGAAGAAAGAGCAAGAAAAATTGGAAATAAAAAACCAAAAATTAATGCAAAAGATATTTGTGAAAAACTAATTAAAGGAAAAACTTTAGAAGAATTAGGATTTAAATCTTTTTTTAGATTGCATCCACCAAGAAAAGGAATCAAAAGCAAACTCCAATACCCAAGAGGAGTTTTAGGAAATAATAAAAAAGATATAAATAAATTAATTGAGAGGATGCTATAAAATGGCAGAGGCAGTAGCAGATAAAGGGCAAGAGAAACCACGAGTAGTTGGATTAAAAGATATATATTTAGACAAATTTCTTGGAAATGAACTAACAATCTCAACAGGCCTTCCAGACACGATAGAAACTATAGAAAAATGTCCTAATTCAGAAAATATAAAACTTCGCTCTTATTCTATTACTTATCACAGTCCTAAAAAAGTAACACTAGAGGAAGAGTCATGCACCATAGTAGACGTTTATGATAGTGAATATAAGGCATTACAAGAAACATTAGAAGGGAGAGGAAAATGGTAATTAAAATTAAAAAGAAAAAGAAAGCAAAAAGAATGAGAGGCACTTCTACTCACGGGTGGGGCGCCAGAAAAAAACATAAAAAAAGCGGGCACCACGGAGGCGCAGGAATGTCTGGAAGTGGAAAAAGAGCAGACCATAAAAAAACACTTATTACAAAATTGTATGGGAACAAGTATTTTGGTAAGCAGGGAATTACAAGCAAAGGAACAAGAAAAAGAAAAAATTTAGTAATGAATTTAAAAACTATTCAAGATAATCTTTCTTCATTATTAAAAAAATTTGGAAATGAAAAAACTAAAGAACTTAATTTAAAAGGTTATAAAATTTTAGGAGAGGGGAAATTAAAAGAAAAATTAATAATAAAAGCAAAAGCATTTACAGAATCTGCTAAACAAAAAATTGAAAATCTTGACGGAAGGTGGATATTAGAAAAAGAAAAAAAGACAAATTAAAAACTAAAATAGAAGATAAAACTGAAAAAGAAAAGCTAAAAACTAAATAATAATTATAAAACAAAAATATGGAATTCATAGACATATTAAAAAACTTGCCTGAAGTAAAGGGGCCTACTGAAAAAAAATTAGGTTTTAATGTTAAATTAAAATGGACTATAATAATTCTTGTAGCATTTTTTGTGATGTCTAATATTGCAGTTTTTGGTGCAGACCCTAGTGCTTTGCAGAGATTTGAATATCTCGCTATAATTATGGGGACGAGTTTTGGTTCAATTATAAGTTTGGGTATAGGACCAATTGTAATGGCTTCTATTATCTTGCAATTATTAGTTGGAAGCAAGATTCTTGATATTGATACCTCAACTGTAGAAGGAAAGAGATTTTTCCAAGGATTGCAAAAACTACTAGTTTTCTTTTTCATAATATTTGAGGCATTTATTTATGTTTTTATGAGGGGGATTGCTCCTGATCCAAGATTAGGAAGTTTTGGTCCCTGGCTAGTTATTTTTCAATTAATCTTAGGAGGATTAGCAATCTTATTTATGGATGAATTATGCAACAAATGGGGTTTTGGCTCTGGTGTTAGTTTGTTTATTGCTGCTGGAATTGGTTGGAGATTAATAACTGCAGCGTTCGGGTTTTTAAGTCCAGAAGGAGCTATCCAAGCTACAGGAAGAGTCTGGGTTTTAATAGTTAGTTTAATGTCAAGCCCTCCAGATACTCAAGGATTTATGCTTGCTTTAGCTGCAATACTTGCAACAATTATTTTATTTTTAATTGTTGTTTGGGCTCAATCTCTTAAAATTGAAATTCCATTAAGTTATGATAGGATAAGAGGGTATTCAATGAAATGGCCATTACAGTTTTTTTATGCATCAGTTATCCCAGTAATTTTAACTGCTGCCCTGATTGCCAATTTACAATTGTTTGGAGGATTATTGCAAACAAGGCTGGGCCATCCAACAATTTTAGGAAATTTTAGAGATGGACAGGCAGTTTGTGAAGAAACAGGATGCGGACTTCTTTATTGGGTAGGTTCTACAAATATTATTGGTGCAATTATTGAAGGAAGATGGAGCTGGTTATTATTAGGGCAAACTTTTGGGCATATTATATTTTTTATGTTTTTTGCAGCATTATTTTCCGTATTTTGGGTAAAGACAAGTGGCATGGATGCCTCCAACCAAGCACAAAATATATTAAAATCAGGACTTCAAATACCAGGTTTTAGAAAGGATGAAAGAATTTTAGAATCAATATTATCCAGGTATGTTATGCCTCTGACAGTTATGGGCGGACTGGCCATAGGTTTATTAGCTGCGTCAGCAGATATTTTAGGAACATTAGTTGGAGGAACTGCATTATTATTAGGAATTATGATTACATTCCAGTTCTACCAAAGCATTGCAAAAGAGCATGCAATGGATATGAATCCTGCATTGAAGAAAATGATGGGTGCTTAAAAATTAAAAAATCCAAAAGCAAAAGCATTAAAAAGCAAAAAAACCCAAGATAATTAATAAGAAGAGTTAAAATGGCAATAACAGAACTAGTTCAAAATAATCCAAGAGTTGCAATTGTTGTTCTCTCATTTATTGTAACCTTATTTATTACAATTGTTACATATTTTATGACAGATAGGGAAAGGATGAAAGAAATCAGAGACAAGCAAAAACACCTGAAAAAAGAGATTAAAAAACATAAACATGATCCTGCAAAAATGATGGAATTAAATAAGCAAATGATGGAAGATTTGCCAGAGCAGCTTAAACATTCTATGAAGCCTGCTATTATCACAATAATTCCGTTGTTTATATTATTTGGATGGTTAAGAAGTGTTTATGCAGGAACTGTGCTTGCTAATAAAGCTTTTTTATTTCCTTCATGGGTCTGGTGGTATATTGGAGCTTCTATATTATTTAGTACAATTTTAAGGAAAATGGTTGGACTTCAATAAGCATAAGGAACATTAATAATTTAAATAATATAAAATAACATAAACAATACAAAATCTTAAAAAGGCTTTATTTTTCTAATAAAAATGGACCATCAGAAAATACTTCAGATTCAGATAATTGAGCAAGAAAGCAATCAATTAAATCAGCAATTGCAATTAATTGACCAAAATATCTCTGATTTACAAGAAATTGAACTTAGCTTAGATGCAATAGAAAAAAATCAGGGCAAAGAAATTCTTTCAAATTTAGGAAAAGGAATCTACCTCCCTGTTAATATTAAAGAAAAAAAGCTGATTATTGAAATTGGAAACAAGCATTTTATTAAAAAATCAATTCCTCAAACAAAAGAGGTTATTGAAGAGCAGATTAAAAAACTTTTTGTAGGAAAAACAGAGATAATGACAAGATTAAATGATTTACAAGAACAAGTTAATACTTTAATAGAACAAATTAGGGATTCTCAAGAAAAAGAAAAACAAGGCAAGAAAGAGAGCAAGAAAAATAAAAAGGAAAAGTAAGATGTTTGAAAATATAACTTATTTTTTTGATGAATTAAGAATATGTTTTGGTGATTCTAAATGCCCTTTATCAGGAAGATGTTTTATGTATGATGCAGAATTAAGTCCTTGTGTTAGTTATAGAGGAAGGATTGACTTAGGAGAGGAAAGGGCTCCTTGTTATAGTGTGATGAAACAACAAATAAAAACTCGGAAACAAATGACAAATCAAAAAGAGAGTTTATTTGGCCGGATTCTTGGCTGGTCTGTAAGGAAAGTTTTAAAAGCAGAAGGATTAGAAGAACAGGATTTAAATTAATCTTTTTTAACTTCTTCTAAAAATTCGCTATAAGAAAGGTTTCCAAGTTCTGAAATTATTCCTTTAATAAGGTCTTTTTGAACAAGCTCGAACGCAGGATTTTTTATTTTTATTTTTTTATTTACCCAAACCTCATTAGGGTTCCTTTGTTCTAATTTTATTTTATCAGAATATTTCCATGAGTCAGATAAGATATAAACAGGTATTTTGTTTTGTTTTGCAATCTGGGCAAACATACCGCTTCCAACTTTATTTATAACTCCTTTTTCTGTTATTGCATCAACACCAAATAAAACCAAATCTACATCTCTTGTATCCTGAGTTTTTGTAATAGCTATTCTTGCAGCAGAATCAATAAAAAGAGTTGTTTTGATTTTTGCTCTTCTTAATTCGCGTGCTGTTTTTCTACCTTGATACATGGGGCGGGCTTCTGTATTATAAACTTCAAATTTCTTTCCTTTTTTCTTTGCATAAACTAAAGCTTTGACAACAGAAGATGAATGACAATGAGTAAAAATAACTGAATTATTTTTAATTAATTTAAAAGTTAGCTTGTTTATTTTCTCCTGATTTTCATTTAATAAGTTATGAACATCCTTATAAGACAAATCGTCTGCTCTTTCTAGTATATGGTGAAGCAAGGGCTCTGTTGGCCTTAAAGACAAGAGCTTTTCTTTTGATTTAAAATTTGGAATTAACTTGTATGCTTTAAATGCTGCTTTTGCTATGTCCCTTGAACCTTGTATTTTAATAGACTCAATATCCTTACAAATTCTATTAAATCTCTTTTTTTTATCCATGTTTATTTATTCTTTTAATAAAGAAGAAGGGTATAAAAATCTGTTGAATAAGAATATTTAAAAGCTAGGAACATTATATTTATATGAATAAGAAAAGAGGATAAACAAAATGTTAGAAATGTTAATTAATCCTGCAAAAGCTGAAAAAAGACCTTGGGAGATGTTTTTTATTGGCGCTTTTTATGCTACAATTTCATTGATACTTGTAAAGTGGATTTTTTCAGGAGATCCTGTTTTATCAAAATATACAGGGATATTGGTTGTAACATTTTGTGTTATGTTTACAATTCCTTTTATGTACTATGTTTTAAAAAATGAGGAAGAAAAAGATCTTAGAATAGAAGGTTTTGGAAGATTATTAAAAGAACATAATAAAGCCCTTATTTATTTAATGTTCCTGTTTTTAGGATTTATTATTGCATTTTCTTTTTGGTATATTATTTTTGCAGATGGAAATCAAAATTTCAGGGCTCAAATAGAAACTTATTGTATGATAAATAAGCCAGCTCATTTTGATGATTGCGTTGCAGAATATGGTGTGAAACATATTTCTAAAACAACTATTTTTTCAACTGCGCAAGAAAGAATTGTGAATATATTTGCAAATAATATTTATGTTTTGATTTTCACACTGGTTTTTTCATTAATCTTCGGAGCTGGCGCCATATTTATCTTAGCCTGGAACGCAAGTGTCATAAGTGCTGCAATTGGCATATTTTCAGGCTCTACTCTTTCTAAACTTCCCTTAGGTATTGCAAGATATATGATTCATGGGATTCCTGAAATAGCTGCTTATTTTATTGGGGCTTTAGCAGGAGGAATTATTAGTATAGCAGTAATTAACCATGATGTTCATTCAGAAAAGTTTTGGGTTATTTTACAAGATTCACTAAATCTTGTTATTTTATCTGTAGTAATTTTATTTTTTGCAGCCTTAATAGAAGTTTTTATTACTCCGGCGCTGTTTTAAAAGAGTTTCCTAAACTTGGGGATAAAAATGAAAATAGGAAAAGTATATTTTGAAAAAATTAAAACTTTTGAAGAATTTAAAGAGTTTATTGAAAAACTAGATATTTCAGGAGACACTTTTATTATTAAACTTAATTGGGTAGAACCAAGTAAGGGGCAATATACAGAACCAAAACCTTTGCAATGGTTATTTGAGTGTCTAAAAGGCAAAAAAATAATAATAGAGAGCCATACTGCTTGGAGAAACAAGTGCCTTCTTGAAACTGGAGAAATGATAGTAAATGAGAATAATGTAGATGAAAAAAAAGATTATTTAAGAGAAAATGATGCTTGGTTTCTTGAATTTACTGGTTTAAAAAAAGTATTAGATAAATATAATGTAAAATACATAAATATTACAGAAGAAGTATGGAAGGGAGAGACAGTTGATCCAGGGATTATTCAAAAAATAGTAGAAGAAAAATTCCCTCCAACTAATCACAAAGAATTGTATGGGATTATTCCTAAAAAAATCTTTGGATTAAGAAACGCGGTTCTTGTTGATTTTGCAAAAATTAAAACAGATGTTGATTGTGTGATGACCTTATCTACTAAAAACCTTTTTGGATTGATTCCAGATCCAAAACGCTCTCCAAGATATCATGATCATGAGAAAAAAATACTTTCTTATGCAATTTTAGACATGAATAAGATTTATTGTGCTCTTTTCAAATGTGTGTTTATAAATGAAGGGATTTTTACTGCAATTGACGGGCCTTCTCCAGAGCAAGCTAGATTAAAAGAAAATCTTAATTTAATTGTGGGAGGAAATAATGCACTTGATGTTGATCTTGTAACAGCAAAACTTGTTGGAATAGACCCTAATGATATCTCAGATAAATTACTTCACCCTGTTGAAAAAGTTTTTGGATCAGATAAGGGGGTTCTTTCGAAAATCCCACAAAACTTTGTTGGTAAACTAAACTATAAAGAATAAAGTAGCTAGTAAAAAAATGGCTAACTATGTTTGCACAAA
>CAZQKV010000016.1:0-10267 GCA_964593995.1 Candidatus Woesearchaeota archaeon | reverse complement strand
AATAGATAAACAAGCTTGCCACCAGTCTGTGATATATAAGGCAACTGTTCCTTTGGTTGGGGGAATTAAGCTTGCTGAGCTTCCTTTGGATTGCAAAACAGAAAAAATTTGCATAACAGATAAAATTTTAGGAGGAGCAAATTGTGATGCAGATTATTTAGGAGAAAAATATTCTACTGTTAGGGTGACAAGCAATAAAAAAGAGCAAGATGAGGAAATAAATGCAATTATTGCTAAAAAATTTGAAGAATGCTGGTGGATGATGGGTGAAGGAAAGGTTCAGGTTTATTCAAGAGGTTTAAGTTTTGATGAAGGAAGAGAGTGCAATGTTTGCACAAGAATTGCTTTTGATAAAGATTTAAAAGAAAAAAGAAAAGGAGAAGTTATTAAAGGTTATCAAGAATATCTTCTTACAAAAAGGATTAGCACTGGTCAAACTTATTGGCAGTATATTTCAAATAGTGATAGCAATTATATGGATGGTTTTGATGAAAAGAAAGATAATATTAGTTTTGAGCAATCTGCTATTATTTTTGCAGAAGTTGGACAAGGTGCTTTAAAAGAGTGGTTTCCTGCAGGAGGGACTTTATCAGGGGTTGTAGGAGGGGCTGCAATAGGGGGATATGTTGGGAGTGTAGTTCCTATTGCTGGAACGATTGCTGGAGCAATTGCTGGAGCAGGAATTGGAGGAATTATAGGCCATTATAGTGGGAAGGGAGGAGAAAAAGTCATAGATTATTTTCAAGGAACAGGAGCAGAGGTTTATAGCATTATTGAAATAAGACCTTATAATTTAAATAATTTAAGAGATATTAATTGTAGTAATTTCCGTGGAGGTTTATAGTTAAATTTATAATATTCTTGTAATTATTGTTTTTATAATGAACTTAGATAATAAAAGAGGGTTGTTTTTGCAAAAGTCAGTTATATATATTATAATAATAATAATTTTTTTTGCAATATTTTTTGCATGGGTTTCAAGTGTAGGCAAGGGAGTGAGAAATTATGAAAAGATTTATGCTAAAAAAATAGCTTTAATTATTGATAGTGCAAAGCCTAATACAAATGTTTCAGTTGATGTTTCTAAATTATATGAAATTGCTGATAAAAATAAAGTGGAGAGAATGTCTGTTGTTAAAATTGATAATGATAATAATATTGTTAGTGTGAGAGCAAGTGAAGCAGATGCTTATACTTACAAGTTTTTTTCAGACAATGATATTGTTTGGAATTTAGATAGAAAGTCAGGAAAATTGTTTTTAGGGGTTGTTGAAAAAAATGTTGCATAAGATGAATAAGAGGGGTGGTGAGAAATATCTTTATTTTTGGCTTGTAATTAATTTTATTGCCATAGTTGTTGCAGTTTCAATTGTTTTATTGTTATTTTATTCAATGGATTTAAATGCTAAAGAAATTGAAGCGCAAGTTTTGTCAATGAAAATAAGTGATTGTCTTATTGAAAATGGTTATTTAAATGATGATGTTTTTAATGAAGATTTTAATGAATCTGATATTATAAAAGATTGCAGGTTGGACAAATCTGTTTTAAGTGATTTTTATTTTAATGTTTCTGTTTATGAAGATAATAAATTAAATAAAAATTTTAATTATGGTTTAGGAGATTTAGAATTAAGGTGTAAATTAATGGACGAAGGGATTGGTTTAGATGTTGAGCCTGGTTGTTCAACAAGGAAATTATATGTTTTAAAAAATATTCCTGAGGGTGAAGATGATAAAATAATTGTATTAAATGTATTTGCTGCATCAAACCAGGAGGGAAAATGAGAATAAACTTTTTAAAAACAAGTTTAATCAAAAACAAGGTTTAAAAATGAGAGATAAAAAAGAAAAAGCAGGTTTTTTGAAAAACAAAAAAGGGCTAGTTGGAGCAGGAATTGAATGGATGATTTCAACTCCTGTTATTATTCTTATCTTAATTGTTTTTTTATTTATTGCTATTTTGATTTTTCAGACAGATAGGTTAAAAGGAGGGGGAGAAATGAGGTTGATTAATGGGGAAGGTTCTTCTGCTAGACCTGATTTAGAATTTGTTGTTCAAGCTTATTTTAATAAGAAAATTAATGGATTGAGTATTGAAGATTTTATTTTAGAAAATTATGAAGATGGTGAATTAAGTGATTCTGCAGAAAAGGATTTAATTAAGCATACAGATGATTTTTTCTTAGGAAGTGATTCATTAAGTGATAAAGGGGATTTTCCTTTAATGTGGAGGTTTTATATTTCTGAGTTAAGTGTTGAAGATTCTAAAGAGCAGTTTGTAGTAATAAAAAATGAATGGAAAGAAGGAAAATGGATATGTGATTCAGGAAAAGATAATAAAGAATTTTTTGTGTCTAAAGAAGATTCTGATTTTATTAAAATAAAGTTTGATTATTGTTTTGGGTATGTTGATAAAAGGGGGACTTATGATCCCTATGGGCCATAAAATGTTAATGAAAAAAATAAAAAGCAAAAAAGAAAAGGGAATTTTTTTGAAAAACAAAAAAGAAAAGGGAATTTTTTTGAAAAACAAAAAAGAGAAAGCAGGTTTTTTGATAAACAAAAAAGGGATGGAAGTATCTGTTTTATTTTTAGTTGTTCTTACTTTAGCTCTTTGTGGATTTGCATTAGTTTATCTTAGCATTAGGGAATCAAAAATAAGAAACGAGCTTTATGATGTTGCATATATGGATGAAATTTATTTAAGAGAAAGTAAGATTAATTTTTATGTTAGTTCTATACTGGAAGATTCTGTTGAAAGTTTTAAGTTGGAAGAAGGTGAACAAAAATTTATTCAAAATTTTAAAACTGAGTTAAATAATTATAAAAAAGGAAATGATTTTATTTTATATGAATTAAACCAGATTGAAGAGCAAGTGACAGAAGAAAATATTGAAATTGATTTTGAAAAAGTTAAATTAAATTTAAAGATGAATATTCAAAATGATTTTATAAGGGGGGATAAAGAAGTGCTTTATGTTTCTTATAATTATGAAAAGAGTTTTGAGGAAGAGCTGAAACATTTATAAATAATGAATTATTAAGGTAATTAATTATATTATGATTAAAAGTGACATGAAAGGAGGTGAAAATGAAAAAGATGAATAAGAAAGAGAAGAGAAGTCTCTTGATGAAAGACAAGAGAGGAGCTGAAATGACTATTGGAACTCTTGTTGCAATTATCTTAGGGCTTATTGTCTTAGTGGTAATAGCATTAGGCTTTACAATGGGTTGGCAAAACCTTTGGGAAAAACTTACTGGTTTTGGAGGAAGTAGTTTAGCTACTGTTGGTCAAGCTTGCCAAATTGCTTGTACTGGCGGAGATGCTAATGCTTATTGTAAGCAAGCAAGAAGTATTAAGGGAAGAACTTTGGATCAGGCAGCTCTGTTACAGAAAAATACGGCTGGGGCTACTGTTGAAAAATATGAAGGAACATCAGTTGATGAGGTTAGTGATAATAATTGGAAAGTAACAGGAATTAATTGTGCTCAGTTAAAAGAGGCTACATTAATTACCTTAGGAGATTGTACCCCTCCAACTTGTAGTTAATTTTTTGTTTTTATTTTTTTAATTTAAATTAATTTTATTAATTGAATTTGGAAACTCTTATAAAGAGCGATTTGTTTTTAGGGTAATCTTAATATTAAAAATGGATTATGCATGTGCTAGTAGAAGGAAGACAAAGACAGATAAACGAGCTAAAGCTCGTTATAATAAGTATAAAAAGGGCGGTAGTCAGAGAACTAGAAAGAAGAAGAAAAAAGTTGAATGAGTAAATGAATTGAAAAGAGGTTGAGAGTTAAAAAGTCAAGAAATTAAAAGAGGTTAGATAGTTTATATGGTGTCTGAAATATTTGCAAGTGAAAATTGGTTTTTAATTATTTTAGGTTTAGTTTGGATTATTGGAGCTGTGCTCCAAGATTTGAGGAGAAGAGAAGTTGATAATTTATGGAATTTTTCATTAATTGCATTTGCTCTTGTTTATAGAGTTGGGATTAGTTTAGATACTGGAAATTACTGGTTTATTTTAAATGGTGTTATAGGATTAGTAATTTTTGTTGTTTTAGGATATTTGTTTTATTATAGCAGGTTATTTGCAGGAGGAGATGCAAAATTATTAATGGCTCTTGGTGCTATATTGCCTTTAAGTTTTAATTGGGTTAGTAATGTGAAGATTTTAGGATTTTTTATTTTATTATTTATGATAACAGGAAGCATTTATGCTTTAATTTGGTCAATGGTTCTTGTTTTTAAAAATAAAAAGAAATTTTTTAAAGAATTTAGCAAGCAATGGCAATTGTTTAAAAAAGCTTTTCTTATTACAATAGTTTTTTGTATCTTATGGATTATTTTTATTTTAGTTCTTGGTGAATTAGAATTTGTTTTTATTGGGATTATTGTTTTGTTGTTTCCTTTGTTATTTATGTTTGCAAAAGCTGTTGAAGAAAGTTGTATGGTTAAAATGGTTAATTATGATAAAGTGACTTTAGGGGACTGGTTATATAAAGATATAAAGATTGGGAAAAAGAAGATTAAGGCAAATTGGGAAGGAATTTCTGAATCTGAATTAGAGCTTATCAAAAAAACAAGGAAGAAAGTTTTGATTAAGTATGGGATTCCTTTTACTCCTGCATTTTTATTTGCTTTTCTTAGTTTATTAGTAATTGCATGGGCATATTCTTGGATATAATTGTAAATCTGTATAATAATTTATAAAAAGTAGCTTTCTTTTAACAAAAGAAACTTAGGAAAGAAAAACATAAGAAAATGGATGAAAATAATAAAAAGGAGATAATTGCTGATTTGCATTTGCATTCAAGGTTTGCAAGAGCAACAAGCAAGCAGATTAATATACCTAATTTAGTTAAATGGGCTAAAGTAAAGGGTTTGCATGTTTTAGGAACAGGTGATTTTCAGCATCCTGAATGGATTAAAGAATTAAATGAATTACAAGAAAGAGAGGGGATTCTTTATTATGAGGATTTTCCTTTTATTTGGCAAACAGAAGTAAGTTTAATGTATTCTCAAGATGGAAGAGGAAGAAGAATTCATCATGTTATACTTGCACCTAATAAAGAAGTTGCAGAGCAAATAACAAAATTTTTAGCATCTAAAGGAAGATTAGATTATGATGGAAGGCCTATTTTTGGTTTTTCTAGTGTAGAATTAGTGGATGAAATGTATAAAATAAGCGAAGATATTGAAGTTATACCAGCACATTGCATGACTCCGTGGTTTGGTGTTTTTGGAAGCAAGTCAGGTTTTGATAGCTTAAAAGAGTGTTTTCAAGAAAAAACAGATAAGATTCATGCTGTAGAATCCGGTATGTCTGCTGACCCTAAGATGTTAAGAAACTTTTCTTTTTTAAATAATAAGTCTGTTGTTAGTTTTTCAGATTTGCATAGTTTTTGGCCTTGGAGAATTGGCAGGGAATCTACGATTTTCAGTCTTGATAATGGAGGGATTAGTTATAAGGGCATATTGAGGCAGATAAGGGAAAATACATTTAAATCAACTGTTGAAACAGAGCCTGCTTATGGAAGATATCATTTTGATGGCCATAGAAATTGCAACTTTAGTTGCAGCCCTGAAAAAACAAGAGAATTAAATGGGATATGTCCTAAATGCGGAAAGCAATTAACTGTTGGAGTAGAGTATAGGGTGGAAGAATTATCTAGTCAAGACCCAACAGAATTTAATAAAAAGCCGTATTATAGATTATTGCCTTTGCACGAGTTAATTAGCTTAGCTTTAGGCAAGGGATTAAATTCCAAGACTGTTTGGAAAGTTTATAATGATTTAATTGAAAAATTCGGTAATGAATTTAGTATTTTATTAAATGTAGAAAAAGTTGAATTAATTAAATTTTTAAAAAAAGAGATTTTGCCTGAATTAATTATCCGAAATAGGGAAGGCAAAATAAAAGTAAAGCCTGGTTATGATGGTGTTTATGGAAGAGCTCTTTTAGATAAAGATTTAAAAGCAAGAAAAGATAGTGAAAGTGAGTTTAAAGATAAGTTTGGATATAGAAAAAACAAGGGGGTGCAGCAGACCTTATTTAGTTAATTTTTTAATTAAGGCCTTTTAAGAACTTAATTTAATTGGTTTAAATTCATTATTCTTTAATAATTTAGTAAGTTCTTTTGGAGGATCTTTGTTAGGAAAGGTTTCTGTTCTTACTAAGGTTCTATTGTTTATTTGATCATATTCTGCTTTAATTAAAGTTATGTTTCCATTTTCATATATCATGAAATAACCTTCTTTATTAAGTGGAACAGCTATGCTTGAAATTAAGCCCCCTGCAACACCTTCATATTTCCCATCTATCCCCCACAATTTGTGATTTCTGTTATAGTTCATTTTGGTTTGTGAAAGTTTTAATGTCGTATTTTTCCTAGTGCTTTATTTTTTCAATTGAGAATTCACAATTTTCTTTTTTAGCTTGTTGTTCAATATTATCTGAAACTTTGTTTAGTTCTGTTTTTATTTTTTTAAAATTATCTCCAATAATTCCTAAAGAGTATTTTCCTGCAGCAATATAACTTACATCACATTGCGAGCCTTTGCACGCTTTTTTTATTATCTTTTTTACTTTTGAAATTCCATTAGGAGCTTTACTAGAAAGTTTTACAATTTGTTTTATTTGCTTTGGTTTTTCTTTTTTTGTTTCTAAAATTTTAAGAATTTTTTCTGAATCCTGCTTTTTCACATATTTACTTAAGATTTTTGGGTTTTGTTTTACTTGCATAAAAAAATCTGCTATTGAATAATCTTCATTTATTTTTTCTATTATTTTTTGAGAATCTTCTTTTAATACTGTTTTTAAAAGAGCTTCATATGATTTTTCTTTTTTTATTTTTTCTAAAAGTTCTTTTCTCTCATTTTGTTTTACTCTTCTTAGTGATAAGTGAATCCCGCCTTTCGTAGAAAGTATTTTGCAAACTATTTTTTTACCTGGAACAACATAGTTTCTCAAGTTTCTGATTCTTCCAGGAGAAATTTCAGAAGTTGTTATTGTTCCTTCTCCGTTTCCTTGTATTTTTACAAATACAGTTGTCCCAATTATTTTTTCCACAGTGCATAGTACAATTTGTCCTTCTTCTAATTCATTTGTCATATCTTAAGAATTAAGTTTTGTTTTATAAATGTTGTTATTTTGATTTTCGTTTAAGCATAGCTTCTCTTACTTGTTTAAGATTAGAGCCGTCATATCTTATTACTTGAGGATGTTTAAAATTTTTATTATCTTTTCCTGCGGGCATTATTACTAATCCTCTTTTTCTCCACTCTAACCATTTTGTTATATATCCTGGATAATCATCAACAAGCACTCTTCCATATACCAATCCCTTGTCTCTTGTTATTGTCATATCTGTGTCTGGCCCGAGGTTTTTATCTATCCATTGTTTTTTTTCAGACCAGGCGCTTGGATTTCCTCTAGGGCCTTGCGTTAATATCATCCTCCTATATTCTAGTTCTTCTGCTATTTTCCATATATCAAATCCTAATTGAAATTTAGGAAGATTAGCCCACCAACTTTCTGAAGAAGTTATTAAATTTCTTCTTGCTTCAATATAAGGAGGCTCTTTATCTCTTATTCGTTTTTCTGCAGGAGGTTCAGAAGGATGTCTAAGTTTATTAAGTGCAGCTATAAGAGCACCATCATAGTCACATAATGTTCCGTCTAAATTAAATAATGCTATGTTTTCAATTTCTGTCATAAAAAATTTAGAATTAGGATGTTTTTAAGTATTTATCTACTGATTTTTAATTAAGAACTTCCACTATTCTTGCTTGTATGTCTGCTTTGCCTCCTTTTGGCTTAGCTATGATTGCATCGCAAATAAGGCATTTTACTTTTGTTGTAGCGCCCTCGAATATTATTTGCTCATTTTTGCAGCCTTGGCATCTTACTCTAATGAATCTATACCTTCCCATAGAGGTTTTTATTTTCACTAGTTTTTAAAGCTTGTGGAGTTTATATAAGAAAAAGGTTAAGGTATACGAAAACTAATTTGAGGTAGTTTGTCAGAAGGACCTGGTTTTGTAGTTTTTGAGTGAGGTTTTCTTGGGCCTCTTTTTTTAGTTTCTAATAGGTTTTTCAATTCTTGCAGTTCTGATTCTTCTGCTTTTCTTTTTCCTATTTTTTGATCTTTGTAAATAGGTATTATATTAATCATTGCATGGCCTTGAAAATTTGAAGTTTCTATTTTTATATCTTCTGGCTTTAGCTTTAGCTTTATTTTTTTAGCTATTTTTTGAGCTAATGATAAAGAAGATTTTGGGAGCTCGTTTGTTCCTATGTGTTGTTTTGGGAGGATTATTGAATGGCCTTTTGATAAGGGATTTATCTCAAGAATTGCTATTGATTTGTCGTTTTCATTTATTTGATAAGAGGGAATTTCATTATTGATAATTGAGCAAAAAATGCACTGGGATTGAGGCGAAGACGGTTCAGCTCCTTCTTCATAAGGATTTGGGATATTATTTTGTTTTAAAAATTGTTCTAATCCTTGTTCATCCAAACTAAGAAGCTGTTGTTTGATTTGTTCCTTATTCTCCATTTGAGAATTTTCTATTTGAGAAACAAGTTGTTGTTTGATATTTTCTGCTTGTTCTTTAGTTAGTGCCATAAAATAAGTAAGAAGAGGGGTTTTTTATAATTATTGTTCTAAGTTTATTTAATAAAGTCAGTTGATTATCCTAGTGCCCTTCTAAAATCTGCAACTTCTACTGAACTTACTGTTTTAATTTGTTTTAATTTTTCTTCAGTTTTGTCTGTTGATAATGATTCATCAAAAGCAAATGTTAGGTATAATGCAACAAGACCAAATGCAATAGGTTCAGTTTCTACATTAACGTCAGAATTAGTTATTTCTTTGATTATTTGTTTTGCTTTTTCTTCTATTGCTTTTAAATCAGTATCTGGTGATTTAGGCATTATTCTAAATTTGATTATTGCAGTTCCCATATTATGTTTTTGAGGATTTGGTTTATAAACATTTGTTTTTATTTAATTGCTATTGTTGTGCAAGCATAATTCTTATAAATGTAAACTTTTTTACAAAAACAAGTTTAATCAAAACAAACCTTTCAAAAAGGTTTGAACCAAAGGATAAAACTTTTTAGAAAAAAGTTAAGTCAAAATCAAAACGTTTTAAAAATGGAAGTTAAAAGGTGAAAATGGAAGGAAATTACCAGAGATTAATTGAGTTTATTTCTGAAACTTGCGGGGAAAGTGTTGAAGAAATAGAGAGAAAAATAGAAGCTAAACAGGCAAAGCTTTCAGGGTTGATTAGTAAGGAAGGGGCTGCCCAGGTTATTGCAGCAGAACTTGGAGTTGATTTTGATAAGCAAGTTATTAAGATTTCCCAGATTCTTCCTGGAATGAGAAAAATAAATTTGACTGGAAAAATAATTAATTTATTTCCTGTTAGAGAGTATAATAAAAATGGGAGAAGCGGGAGAATTGCTAGTTTTATTTTGGCAGATGATACTAGTAATATAAGAACTGTTTTATGGGATGAAAATCATATAGATTTATTTGTTAATGGGAAAATAGGCCAAGATAGTGTAGTTGAATTAAGTAATGCAAGTATTAGGAATGGTGAAATACATTTAAGTTCTTTTTCAGAAATTAAATTATCTGATAAAAGTATTGAGGGTGTTATTGTAGACAGGCCAGTTTTTAAAAAAACTATTCTTGATTTTAGTCTTAATGATAATGTTTCTACGCGCGCGTTTATTGTTCAAATGTTTGAGCCAAGGTTTTTTGAGATTTGCCCTGAGTGCAGAAAAAAAGTTGTTGATGCAGAATGTCAGACACATGGGAAAGTTGTTTCTGAAAAAAGAGCTTTAATTAATTTTGTAATTGATGATGGAACCGATTCTATTAGGAGCGTTATGTTTTCAGATCAATTAGATTTATTATTATCAAAAGAAGAATTAGAAAGTCCAGAATTATTTGCAATAAAAAAGAAAGATCTTCTTGGGAAAGAAGTAATAATCAGCGGGCAAGTTAGGAAAAATAAATTATATGGTAATAATGAATTTATTGTTTCTAATTTAGATGATATTAATCTAAATAAATTGATTGCTGAGTTGGAGGGATAGTTTTATTAATTAAGGATTTTTGTTTTTTAGGAGGTGAATTAAATGTTATTAAAAACTCATTTGGCTTTTTCGTTTTTGGCAATTATATTATTTTTTCAGCATGTTAATAATAAGATAATTTTTGTTTCTATGGTAATAGTTGCAACTATCTTG
>CAZQKV010000015.1:0-10347 GCA_964593995.1 Candidatus Woesearchaeota archaeon | reverse complement strand
TTAGTATAAATTGAATAATATTCGATTATTTATAAATATGTTGGTTATAATTTGAATAATCTTCAACAATCTATATTAAGATTAGTGTTTTTAATATATTACAATGGAAGACGATATGATATACTCAAAATCAATTTTAAAATATACAGAAAGAAAACGCGAGGAACTAGAGATAGTTAGAGGCATATTAAATGAAACAAAAGCATCAAAACCAAGTGATCCTTCAAAAATTGATAATTGGAATAGAGATTGCAATCTTTTAGAACAAAGAATTGCAATGTGCAATGAATTAGTTTCTCTTGATTCACAAGTAATTCCTCCTGAAATTGGATCAATGATAAAATTAGTTCATGATCTTGCCCGATGTTTAGAGGATAAATATGAATAAAAATGGAAAATAAAGATTCAGGACTTTTAGGAAAAGTGAATAAGTTAGCTAGTTCAAAGTTTGAGTTAATTGTTGTAGATAAAAATACGGGAGTTGTTTATAGAAGAAATACTGATTGGGAATGGGCTGGAGGAAATTTGTATAACCCAATGGGGCAACTTAGTCAAGAAACCTTAGGAAATCCTGTTTTATTGCACAAGAGGGTGCATCTGGATAAGGACTTTTGGAATCAGGTTAAGGGCTGTAATTTTACTCCTTCAACAATAAATCTTGATTATAAGTGGAAGTCTTAATTATTAGTGTTTTAATTTTTTATTTTTCATTCAGCAAAAAATTTAAAATAAGATTTTTACTCTGTAAAAAACTCAACAATATCCCTGTCTTTTACAACATGTTTTAATCCAACTTTTTGTCCTGTGAATTTTGCAGAAGGTCCTGTGATTTTGGCATGCTTTACTCTTTTGCTGTATCCGTGAAGTATTTTTTCTGCAACATCTTCTAGTGTTGAATCTGGTTGGAGAATAACTGGTTTGTCATCTAATTTTTCTTTTTTTCCAGGATGTCTTGTGTAAATTCTTATTATTGGAAATGATTTAAGAATCTTGTTTTTTAGTTCTTCAATGCCTTCATTAGTAATTGTAGAAATTATAATGTGGTTGTATCTTTTGGATTTTAAAGTTTCTGAAATTTTTCTTTTGGTAGATTCGTCATGCAAATCTATTTTGTTGAAAATTATAATTTTTTTTGCTTTTTTATTTGTAATTTGTTCTAGAACTGGTTGAATTTCATGAAGCTTTTCTACTACTATTAGCAGCGTATCTGCATTATTAACAAGCCCCTTGTCAAAATTTTCTGATGCAATCGGGGGCAAGTCAATTATTTGGATACCACAGTTTTCATGATTCATAGTCCCTATTTCTGGTTGCTGGGTTGTAAAACCATAACCTGCTATTAATGGTTCTGCATTTGTTAGGGCTTTTAATATAGAGGATTTTCCTGAATTTGTTAGCCCAATAATTATTGCTTGCAAGTCTGCTTTTCTAATTCCTTTTTTTCTAGATTTGTTTTTTTTAATTTCTTTTTCTTTGCTGTATTTTAATTTAGCTAATTTTTTCTTTAGTTTTGCTCTTAAGGTTTCTGCTCCTTTGTGTTTTGGAGCTTCTGAAATCATTTTTTTTAAAGCCTTTATTTTTTGTTCTGTGGTCTCAGCTAGGTGATATTCTTGTTCTGCTTTTATGTATCCTGGATGTGCATTAATTGGCATATTCTTTCTAATTAAGTTATAATTAAAATATTTTCGGTTTTAGTAAATAAGATAAGTTTTATAAGTTAGCCTTATTATATAAATGAAAGGAGGAGATGTTATTGTTTGATTTTATTAAATGGCAAGGCGACGACCAAGGCTTCTTTCTTCAAGAGATTATAAGAAAGAAGAAAAAGAGATAAAGAAAAGATTAGAACGGCTTGGAGAAAAGAGAAAGTTTGAAAAAGAAGAGGATTTAGAGGTTGATATAAAAGAAATAGAAAAAAAGCTTAAAGAGCCTTCTTTAAATGGGCATCGACTGATAAAAAGATTTGAGAATAAGTTTAAGAAGGAGAAGCCAGAATATTCTAAAAAGGAATTAGAAGATTCTAAGGAAGAGTTTGGTGAAGAGAGCAGTGATAAAAAAGGAAGAAAAGGTGTTAGTGAGGAAGATGTTGAAAAATGTGCAAAGAAAATTTTGAAAATGAAAAAGGAGATTGCAAAAGTTCTTGTTGGACAAGATGAAGTTGTGGACGGTCTTATAAGGGGTATTCTTTGTGATAGTCATGTTCTTTTAGAAGGGGTTCCTGGTTTAGCTAAAACTCTTGCAATTAAAGCTTTAGGATTAGTCAGTGGGTGTAAGGTTAAGAGAGTACAATTTACTGTTGACTTGTTGCCTACAGATATTATTGGAATTACTTCTTATACTCCTGGAAAAGGATTTGAAGTTATTAAGGGGCCTATTTTTGCAAATTTTTTAATTGCAGATGAGATTAATAGGGCACCTCCAAAAACACAGTCTGCTTTAATGGAGGGGATGCAGGAGAGGCAGGTTACAATTGGAAGAAAAGGATTTGAATTACCTTCGCCTTTTTTTGTTATGGCCACGGAAAATCCAATAGAAAACGCAGGAGTTTATCCGCTTCCAGAAGCGCAGATTGATAGATTTTTGTTTAAGGTAGTCATGGATTATCCTAAGTTGGAAGAGGAGAGAAAGATTATGGATACAAATATGACACTTAAAAGATTTGAGGATTTTGATTTAAAGCCGGTTGTGACTCCCGAAGATCTTTTAGAAATACAGGAAATAACAAAAAAAATTTATTTAGATGATAGAATTAAAACTTATATTTTGGATATTGTAAGAAAGACTCGAGAAAAGAATTTTGAAAATGCAGAGTATATTTCTTACGGTGTTTCTCCTAGAGCAACAATTGGTTTGTATATTGCTAGTAAGGCAAAAGCTTTGATGGATGGAAGGAATTTTGTTATACCAGAAGATGTTAAAGAGATCGTTTTTGATGTTTTAAGACATAGATTAATATTATCTTATAAAGCTACTTTAAAAAATATTAGCCCAGATGATATTATAAATACTATTTTAAATGAAGTAGAAGTAAAATGAAAGATGAAAAGGGAATTAAATTTAGATATTGCGGGGAGTGTAGCTGCTTTTGAAAAGTTGATTAGAAAGGTTCTTCCTAAAAATATTTTTTATAAGATTGTTTATGGAAAGGGTTTTGAATTTGATGGGTATAGGGATTTTGCTCCTGATGATGACGCAAGCAATATTGATTGGAAAGCGAGCAAAAGAGCAGAAAAACTTCTTACTAGAAAGTATATAGAAGAAAGGGATTTGAAGATTTTGTTTTTGATTGATATAAGTGATAATATGGTTTTTGGTTCTACAGAGAAGTTGAAATGTGAGTATGCTGCAGAACTTGTTGCTGCACTATCTCATCTTATTTTATTTTCAGGAGATCGGGTTGGTTTTAAATTTTTTAATGATGCTATTATTCAACAAAGAGATTATGGATGGGGTGATCGGCAATTTAAGATTATTGAACAAGAAATTTCAAATCCTTTAAATTATGGAGGGGTTTCTAATTTGGATAAGATTTTAGAAGATCTTCTTGGGCAACTTGATAAATCTACTTCTATGATTTTTATTGTTTCTGATTTTATTAAACTTAATCATGATACTAAAAAAAATCTCTCTTTTTTATCTAGTTTATATGAAACTGTGGCTTTTGTAGTAAGGGATCCTCTTGATTTTAAGTTTCCAAGTCTTGATAAGGAAGTTATTATTGAAGATCCTGAAACTCATGAAAAAATATTTTTAAATCCAAAAGTTGCAAAAAAAGCTTATGAGGAAAATGCTATGATGCAAACAAAAGCTATGAGGCAGATTTTTGTGGATTTGGGAGTTGATTTTATAGAGTTTAGTACAGAAGAACCTTTTGCTTTAAATCTTGCAGAATTTTTAAGAAACCGGGCTGAAAGGAGGATATATAAATCGTAAAATGTATCTTAGTTTTAATCAGTCTGCTAATTTAATGTTTTTGTTTATTATTCCTGTTATAATATTCTTTCACTTTTTTGGATTAAAGAATTTAAAAGGAAGGTCTTTAAAGTTTGCTAATTTTGAAGCTATTTATAGAATAAAAGGGATTGATATTTATTCTAAGAATATTACCCCGCTTATTTTTGATATACTTTTTGTTATATTGCTGGTCTTTGCGATTTCAGGAGCTGTATTGCATATGGAGGCTGATGCAAGTCTTTTTTCTTATATAATTGCAATAGATTCTTCTGAGAGCATGTCTGCTAAGGATATGCTTCCTAATAGGCTTTCTGTTGCCAAGAAAACTGCTATGGGTTTTGTTGATTCTTCACCTTATCAAACTTCAATTGGAATTGTTTCTTTTGCAGGAGATTCAATTGTTGAACAAGGATTAAGTATTGAAAAATCTAAAGTAAGGCTTGCCATAGATAATATTGAAATAAACTCAGTAAGTGGAACTGATTTATATGAAGCTATTTTGGTTTCTACTTATTTATTAAAAGGAGAAGATGCTAAATCAATTATTTTATTAAGTGACGGGCAAATTAATATTGGAAGTTTTGATGAAGTTATTTCTTATGCAGTAAATAATGATATTACTGTTCATAGTATTTCTATTGGAACTGTTGAAGGGGGAGAGGTTGATTATGGTATTTCCAAAGTTGATATTGATAGTTTAAAGAGTATAGCTTATAATACGGGAGGGAGCTTTTTTAGTGCAAATAATGAAGGAGAAATTAATTCTGCTTTTAGTGAAATTCTTCAGATAACTAGGAGGCCAATAAGCGTTAACTTGTCATTTTATTTAATTGCTTTGGCTTTAGCTTTGTTTTTATTTAGAGAATTTTTAATGAGCATAAATAAAATTTCTTGGTAATTATCTAACCTGGATTAGTTTTGAAAAGGCGCTTACCATATTCATTAGTTCTTTTTGTCTTAATGGTTCTGCAGAATATTTAAATTCAGACATTAATTTGCAGAATTTGGCGTGTGTTAGTTTTTCTTGCAGCCCAAATTTTTTTGCTAAATCTAGGTAAGTTAGTTTTGGTGGCAGATTATAATATTCCTTGAAAAAATCTTTTACAAGAGTTTCAAACTTTTCAAAAAGTTCTTGAGGGCTGCTTTCTTGTTTTTTAAGATTTGAAATTCGTTCTTGATAAGATTCAAATTTTTCTTTTTCAGAGCTTAGCTTTTTAGTTAAGGTTCTTTTTTTGTGATTTATAATTAAAATAATTATTGCTAAGATTATTATAATTGCAATTATAGGCCCTAAAATAATTGGAGAGGTTAATGTTGCCATCTTAATTAATAGGATAATAGTTATAAAAATCTATTGTAAGATGAGAAATGTTTAAATATAATCTTTGTTTTTGGTTTATATGATAAAAAAAGGAAAAGTTTCAAGAAGAAAGAGTATTATCCTGACATATGCCATTTTATGTTTTTTAGGAGTTTTAATAATTGTCAATTCTGTAGGTATTTTAAATAATTTTTGGGGGGAGGTGTTTAGTTCTGGGAGTTCTGAACTAAGAGAATCTCAAAATCTTGAAAAAGAGACACAATTAAAGAGCCTTTCTTTAATAATCCAAGGAGATGATATTTGTGGTGATAGTTCTGAGGTTACTATTGGGGGAAGAATAAGAGGAGCAATTTTTATAATAAATAATAAGGAAAATTTGGTAAAAGAAGGCAGAAGAAAAAACAATGCTATTATGGCCTCACTTTCTGTTAATAATGCTGAAGCAGGGATTACAAAAGGGGAATCAAAAATAATTGAAGGATTATTAGTTTATGTTAAAGATATAAGAGAAGAACTTGATTTTGGAACAAAAGTTTATTATGCTGATTTAATATTAGGAGAAAATAAGATAAGCAGTCCTGAGGATTGTAGTGGTTGAAATAAATCATTTTAATAAATAAAAGTTTAAATAATAGTTTTTCTTAAAATTCCAATGGTAAGTAAATTAGTTACATTACTAGGGGGTTTTCTTGTTTCTGCTTTGACTTTAGCTTCTTCTGGCTGCGGTGGAAAATTTTACACATGCGACAAGATTTCTTATGAACAGAAATGTTGTATTGCAAAAAGCCAGAGGGATTGTATAAAGGAAACAGGATTAGAAAAACCTCTTTGTCTTACTTTAGGTGTTTATAAGTTTTAGGTATATAAATTTATTAGAAATGATTTGAAGTTATTAGATAAGATAATTGAAGTTATCAGAACTTTTAAATACCTGAATTTATTAATAGAAACATGAAAAAAGAGTCAGTGTCAGGAAGAAAATTAGTAATATTTGTAAGTTTAGCATGTGTTTTATTAATTTTAACAATGCCAATGGTTTCTGCTGGATTATTAGATTGGTTTAAAGATTTGTTTGGAGCAGATGGAGGAGGAAGTTATAGTATTAGTGGAAGAGCAACTAGTGACTCTTATTTACCTCCAAATGAAACAGAAGAACTTCTTGTTTATCATAAATTTAATAGTAACGATACTATAACTCTTATAGATACTCAAGGAAATTATAATGGATTAAGATATGGAAATCCTGAATTTGTTTCTGGAGCAGAAGGAGGGGCTTTTAGTTTTGATGGAAATGATTGTGTTTATTTAGAAGGGAGTTCTGGAACAAGTTCTGATTTAAATATTTATAATAAAGATTTGACAATTTCTTCTTGGGTAAAATGGACAGGATATGGCAATACTATTGTAACTAGGGCAAAGCCAAATTATATTACTTACTGGTTAAGAATAGAAAGAGACAAAGCTTGTGCAAGAGTTTATTCATCACCAAGCCATTATGGTGTTTGTACTGAAGCAATTCTTGAAGAAGGTAATTGGTATCATATTGCAGGGGTTTTTGACAGAATCAATAATCAAGCGAAAGTTTATGTTAATGGGGTTTTGCAAGCTAGTGGTTATTTGCCTGATGCACCTTATTCAAATGATGGATTAACTAAAATAGGATGCAGAAATTATGATGAAGATATGCCCTTTACTGGAACAATTGATGAAGTAAAAATATGGAATTATGCTTTAACTGGCTCTGAGGTTTCAAGTGAGTATAATCTTATTGAGCCTCCTGTATGCATTCCTAATTGCGCAGGAAAAGAGTGTGGTGATGATGGTTGCGGAGGAAGTTGTGGAGCTTGTTCTGTTGGATATTCTTGTGTAAATGGTGATTGTATCGGGGAACCAGCTCCTTCTTGCGGTGATGGTGTTTGTGCAGGAGGAACACAAGAATTAAAAATTTATAATAATGAAACTATGACTATTTATTATCAAGGGACTGGTTATGAGGTTAGTGCAATTGTTTTAGATATTGATGAAGCAAGATTTATTGTTAATGGAGAAATGAGTAATATATTAAATAGTGAAGAAACTTATATTTTTAGCAATGGTTTTTACCTTTATGTATCTGATATTAATTATTTAAGTTATGCTGGAGGAAATTCTTCTGTTGATTTTGTTGTTGGTGAAAATGAAATAAGCTGTCCTGAGGATTGTGGTGGCATAAGTCATCCTCGCTGCGGTGATGGGACTTGTGAAGGAGCAGCAGAAAAATATCTTAATAATGGAGAGCAAATAACTGTTACTTATGGTAGTATGTCATATATTATTGAAGTATTGGTTTCAGGCATTAATGAAGCTAAATTTACTGCTAATGGTGAACAAAGCACTAAATTAGATGTTGGAGATGGTTATCAGTTTGCAAATGGTTTGCTTATTCATGTTTTAGATATTGATTATCAGGAATATGCTAATGGTACTGCTGCTGCAAGGTTTTTAGTTGGTGAAAATGAAATAAGCTGTCCTGAGGATTGTGGTCCAATAGACCGTACTGGACCAGAATTAAATGTTAGCAGTTATATGTTGGCAGATTCTCTTGGAAGGTTGAATATTTATGCTTATGATTCAGATACTTATGTGGATTATATTGGTATTTGGTACTATGCTCCTGGAAGTAGTTTATTAAGAGGATGGCAAAATATGTATTATGAGTGTGATAATCTACCTGTTTGCAGCCAAGAGCATATTGTGAATGCAAGCGATGGATTAGGAACCTATAGATTTATGGTTAAGGCTTATAATGGCAATGATATATTAGGATATCCTAAATATACTAACATAACCCTTAGCTGATTTTATTTACTTTTTAATTTTTTTTAACCCTAAAAAACCCCAAACCCCCAAAAAACTTTAATTTTTTAAAGGGTTTTTTACTGGTTTTTTTATGAAAATTGGAATATTATTTTCAGGAGGAAAAGACAGTATGCTAGCTGCTTATATTGCTAAGCAGCAGGAAAAGCATGAGGTTGTGTGTTTAATTAGTGTTATTTCTGAAAATAAGGAAAGTTATATGTTTCATATACCTTCTATAATAAGAGTTGAGAAACAGGCAGAAGTTATGAAAATTCCTTTAATTATTCAACAAACAAAAGGTGAAAAAGAAGAAGAGCTTGTTGATTTAGAAATTGCTATAAGAAAGGCTATAGAAGAGTATGATGTTCAGGGAATTGTAACTGGTGCAATTGAAAGTGTTTATCAAGCAAGCAGAATCAGGAAAATTTGCAAAAAACTTGGATTAAAATGTATTAGCCCCTTATGGCATAAAAACCAGTTAGAAATATTAGAAGAGCTGATTGAAAAAGGATTTAAAGTTATTATCACAGGAGTTTTTGCAGAACCTTTTGATAAATCTTGGTTAGGAAGGGAGATTAATAATAATTTTATTAAAGATATGAAATTGCTTAATAAAAAATATAAAATTAATATGGCAGGAGAAGGAGGAGAATTTGAAACTTTTGTTTTAAACTGCCCTTTGTTTAAAAAAGAACTTAAAGTTAAAAGTTTTGAAGATTTTGGAGAAAAAAATTCTTGGAGAAGGGAAATTGCAGTAGTTTAGTAGTTTTATGATAAATTGGAGTGATAATTATTATAATAAGAAGTAGAAACATTTAATAAATAATTTTTCAAATATTTAATATGAATAGTGAATTAAAACATGTCGCGATTGTGCTTGATGGAAACAGAAGGTTTGCAAAAAGGCTGATGCTGGAACCTTGGAAAGGGCATGAATTTGGAAGAGAGAAGCTTGAAAACCTTTTTGATTGGCTGAGAGAAGCTAATATAAAAGAATTGACTTTGTATGCTTTTTCTTTAGAAAATTTTAATAGGCCTAAAAAAGAATTTGATTTTTTAATGAAGCTTTTTAAAGAAACTTTTGAAAAGTTTAAGGATGATAAGAGAATTCATGAAAATAAAATAAAGATAAAATTTATTGGAAGAGTAGAATTATTTGATAAAGAAATTCAGGAAGTTGTTAGGCAGTTAGAGGATATGACTAAAGATTATGATAATTATAAAGTTAATATAGCCCTTGCTTATGGGGGACAGCAGGAAATTATTGAGGCTGTAAAAGGATTAATTGAAAGTGGAGAAGAAGTTAATGCAGAAAATTTTAAAAAGCATTTGTGGTTGAGCAGTGAGCCAGACCTTATAATTAGGACAGGAGGAGAAAAAAGATTAAGTAATTTTTTAACATGGCAGTCTATTTATTCTGAGCTGATTTTTTTAAACAAAATGTGGCCAGAATTTGATAAACAAGATTTAATTAATTGTATAAATGAGTTTAATAATAGGAAGAGGAGATTTGGGGCATAAACTTTCTTACAAAGACAAGTTTAATCAAAGAAGTAACTTTTTATGAAAAAAGGTGAACCAAAACCGAAATTCTTACAAAGACAAGTTTAATCAAAGAAGTAACTTTTTTGAAAAAAGTTAAGTCAAAAGCAAAACAATATTGAAAAGACAAGTTTAATCAAAGAAGTAACTTTTAATGCTAAAAGTTAAGTCAAAAGCAAAACAATATTGAAAAGACAAGTTTAATCAAAGAAGTAACTTTTCCGAGAAAAGTTAGATTAAAATCCTTATTTTGAAGAGATAGATTTATTAATTGATTTTTGTTTAATTGTTTATAATTAGTTAGAATTGTTATAATTTGGTGCAAAAAGATGATTAAAGCAAATTTTCATAGAAAAAAATTAGATAATGGGATAACTGTTATTTTTGAAAAAAGGAAGATTCCTGTTGTAGCTGTTGCAACTTCTGTTAAATTTGGTGCACAATATGAATCTGAGAAAATCAAAGGAATCAGCCATTTTATTGAGCATCTGGTTTTTAAAGGAACTAAAAAAAGGGATGTGAAGGAAATTGCTGAGCAAGTTGAAAACAAAGGAGGAATTATTAATGCATTTACTGCAGAAGAGGCAACTTGTTATTGGAACAAGCTTCCTTCAAAACATTTTAAATTAGGAGCAGATATTTCAAGAGATTTGGTTTTGAATCCTTTATTTGAAAAACAGGCTTTAGAAAGA
>CAZQKV010000014.1:0-10378 GCA_964593995.1 Candidatus Woesearchaeota archaeon | reverse complement strand
GTGATAACCATTTTCTTCCTTGTAGGATAGAGATTAAAGAAAGAAATTTTAAGAAAATTAGGGGTTATTTGAAAAAAAATAAAAAATTAAAATCAGAGAATTTTCATAATATAAATAATGTAAGAAGGCTTTCAATTGCTCCTATCTGCCCTTACTGGAGCCCCATTATCCCTTCTGAAATAGATTTAAGTTTATTGGATGATGCCTCAAAAAAAACATACAAGGGACTAGAAGATAGAGGATATACATTATACAAAAGAAAACCAGGATGTAATTATTACAATCAATTTGAATCTTACATTGATGCAGATGCAATAATCTTCAATAGCGAAAAATATAAGCTTGAGACATTAATGAATAGAAAACCAGCTACGGACATTGAAATTATTGATGAGTGTGATGAATTTCTTGACAGCTTATCAAATCAGGAAAAAATAAACATTAACAGACTAAATTTTGCTCTAGGTTCTTTATATCCAGAAGATGCGCAGACAAATGAAACAATCAATGAAACAATCAGGCTAGTTAATTTATTGCTAAAAGATGAAGAAATAAATAAGAATATGAAGGAAGATACGATTATTCCTTTAAAAGAAACAAAAATATTCCCAATACTAAAGAAATTTTTAGATTCTGATTTTATGAATTTTGTCGAATGTGATGAAGAAAATTACTGCTATCATTGTGATAAAGTGGCTAGGACTTTTCTTGGATTTTTTGATGAGACTTATGTTTCTTTTCATAAAGAAGAAAGAGATTTATTTGCCAGATTAGTTACAACCAATCTTGAAAAAAGATTCCAAGAACTGTTAGATAAAAATAAGGTGTTAGTATTAATGTCTGGAACAATTCATTCTGAAAAGGTATTAAATGAAATATTCGGTATAACGAATTTCAAGATTATTGAAGCTGAAACCGAGATGCCTGGGCAGATTAGCGAGTTTAGAACAGGATATGAGCTTAACTGCAGATACAGTAATTTTCAAAATGGAAATATTAACCGGGGGCAGTATCTTTTTTCATTGTCTAGATGTATCGCTCAGGCAAAACGCCCTACACTAATACATATAACTGCATTTAAAGATCTTCCAACAAAATATGAAGCTGGAAAGTATAATTTGCAAATAATGACTCAAGAAGAAATGGGGGAAAAGCAAAAAAAAGCTGAAAAAGAAGTTGAGAAATTTAAAAGAGGGGAGATTGACGTATTATATACTACAAAATGTAGTCGCGGAGTAGATTTCCCAGGAGAAACATGTAATAGTATTATTTTAACTCGTTATCCCTTCCAAAATGTAGGTTCCCTATTTTGGAGAGTCCTTAAAAAAACTAGGCCTGGACATTATAATGATTTTTATGTTGATAAATCAAAACGAGAGTTCTTACAAAAGATTTATAGGGGATTAAGAAGCAAAGATGACCATATTTATTTATTATCGCCAGATTCCAGAGTTTTCATGAAAAGATAATATATTTCCTGAGATAATAATTATTAAAAACAAATACATATATTATTAAACATGCGAAGGAAAATAGCTTCAGTAAGTAACTGGCTTCTTAAAAATAGTCGAGATATTGTGAAAAAATTAGAAAGAGATGCAGAAATGTTTGTTATGTTAGGAGATAGTGAGAGGCTAGAATTAAAAAAGGTAAGATTGTTTGTTCCTCAAGGAATTGAAGTTTATCACGTTATAGCAAATTTTAGAAATAAAGGGGAACTCTTTTTTACAACAAAGGGAAACAATGATTTTGCTCAAACATATTGCTCTTATATTAATACTGAGCCAGGGGGGGCTTTGAACTATATGAAAAATGTGGGAAAACTTTTAGAATATCCTTGGTACAGTAGGGTGCATAGTTCAAGAATATTTGATAGGCTTTTAAGTGCTGGTGAAAAAACAAATCTTTATTTAATAGATTGTGATCAACAAACAGGGAACCACCCTTTTTCAAGAAAGTAGATAATTTCTAAAGAATTCTAAAAACCGAAACATTTAAATACTAGTGTTATCTATTTCTAACATAATGTTAATTAAATATAACAAAATGTTAGATAAACAAAACAAAGTGACAAGGAAAATAAAAAATAATATAAGGAGGTTAAAGAATGATGAAAACAAACGAGAAATCTAGAAGAAGGGATAAAATAAGATTGACAGCCATAGTGATAATAAGTGTATTGGTGATTGCAACAGGAGTTCTTTTCTCATATGGTTCTTTTAAGAATGGAGAAGTTGCAGGCGGGATTTTAGGAATCATTATTGCACTTATAATTCTTGCATTTGCTATCATTGTTTACAAAAGAGGCAAGGAGGACTTGAAAAAAGGATTTCCTTTAAAAGATGAAAGAAGCAAAAGAGTTATGGAAAAAGCAATGTCAATGGCATTTTTAGTCTCGATTTATATGTTGTTAGCAATTGGGTTTTTATCTGATAGTATTATAAAGTTCAGAGATGTAAGCCAAGCAACAGGTATTGCAGTTGGAGGGATGGCTCTCTTGTTTTTATTTTTTTGGATTTATTATAATAAAAAGGAGATTTGAAATCCTTCTAATATAAGATGAAATTTAAAATTATAAGAAGTAAGGACTTAAAAGAAAAAGACCACGGAGCTACAAAAACAACAACCATAGTAAAAATAAAGAGATTGACTTTTAGTGTTGCAAAAGTTAGGAAAGTAGGAAAAAATATAAGATTAGGATATGACACAGAAAGTGATGTAGTTTATTATGTTCTAGATGGAAAAGGTGAGTGTGTTATTAATGGCAAGAAATATAAGATAAAAAAAGGTGATTGTTTATTTTATCCAAAAGGAACAAAATATAAACATCTTAAGGGACTTACATTATTAGCAATAGCTTCCCCTCCATTTAATAGAAAGAAAAGAGTTTATGTTGAAAAATGAAAACACGTATAAAAGAATTTAGAGCCAGATACAATCTTACTCAAGAAGACTTAGCTAGGAAAGTTGGAGTTAGAAGAGAGACTATTGTTTTTTTAGAAAAAGGAAAATATAATCCAAGTCTACAGCTTGCATATGCTATAGCAAAAGCATTGAAAACAACAATTGATGAATTGTTTATTTTTGAAGACAAAAAATCAAAATAAGTAAAAAAGATTAATTTTTTATTTCTTTTTCCACCTTTTTAAGGTTGGGAGTTTTGTTTCAGCCATTTTTCTTGCCAACTCTTCTGGCATCCCTAATTGACTGATTCCAATATTAACTAGTTGATCAATTTTTTCATTTAAGGTTATTCCTTCATCTGTAAAAACTCCATCTTGAAAACAAAACTTGCAATATTCTTTGCTCTTGCTTCCAGCTTTTTTTGTTCCAAAATCTTCTGGCTTTTTCATGGGCATTGCACAGGATTGGCAGATTATTTTTTTATTAAGATCCATTTTATTTATGGTTTTTATTTATTAATATATTTTATTTTTGCTTTCTTATTATTTTTTTATTTTCTTCTGTATACGAATAATCTTCCTCTTTTAGACATAATAATCAGACAAATGCCTAAAATTGCAAAAACAATGGAAGAAGGTATTGAAAAATTTGCTTTTACAAAAAAAGCGATTATTCCTGCTGCTATTAAAAACAAAACCCCTAATATAAACAACTCTTTTTTTAATATTTTCATTATTTAATAATAAAATTAAAGTTTTTAAGCATTTGGTTGTGATAAAAACAAATAAATACTATAAAAACTTGTTAAATAAAGGAGGTGATGATAATGGTGAATGAAGCATGTTCTACTTGGTCTTGTTTTGGAGGAAACAAAAGATTTCCTACTTTTGCAGTAATACTTCTTGTTTTAAGTGGATTATGGCTATTAAACGAGATTGAAGTTATAAAAATGGAAGTTCCTTGGATACCAATAATTTTAATAATAGTTGCAATAAGTTGGATAATAGACCATTATGTTAAAAAATAAGAAAATAAAGGTGGTGAAAAATGTTTAATCTTAAGAATAGGATAAAAAGGCTTGATGTTTGGGACATGATTTTAATTAAGCTGGCTGTTGCTGCATTTGTGCTTTTTATAATAACTGTTCCTAATCCTGCAAGTAATGGAATTATGGCTTGGGTTCATAATGTTCATTGGGCATGGTTTTTAGGAGCTGCAATAATTTTTGCAATTAGACCTAAAATAAGAATTTGGAAAAAATAATAACTAGAATTTATTAATAAGTCGCCCTTCCCATGAGACTCCAGTAGATAATAAATCCAGCTGTTCCAACAACTATAATAACAATTGCAATAATTATATAGGATTTTAAATATCCAAAACGATCTATTTTATTAAGCCCAAAATATAAACCTGCAATAATAATTAAACTTACAAATAAAATTAGATAAAACATTCTGCTTCCTAAAAAGCCTTTATTATACATATAGTTCATACTAGTAACTAAGATTAATAAAAGTTGTTATAATAGAGAAATCTAAAATTTAAAAATAAAATTCAAAAAATAAAATTATCTTAGATTTCTATTAATATCTTAAAAATCTTCGCTAGATTCTTCAGAATTTTCTTCTTCAGCTTCTTCTGATTCTTCTTCTGGTTTGTCTTCACTAGATTCTTCTGCTTCTTTTTTGCTAGAACCTTTTTTAGGTTTTTGCTCAGCTTCATTACTTTCTTCTCTATTGTCTCTAGAACCAAAACCATCTCGTTTCTGATTCATAAAACAGTCTTTACAATAAACTGGTCTGCCTTCTGTTGGTTTGAAAGGAACTTCACAATTCTCACCACACTTAGAGCAAACTGCTTTATGCATTTCCCTTGGCCCAAAGTTTCTTCTAAAACCGCCTTCGCCTCCTCTATTGAAGCTTCTTCTCGGGCCTCTATTAAAATCTCCCATGTTATCCTCCGTTATAATTTTTCCAGTCTTCTGGATGAAAATAAAAAATTTAAAGAGTATTTAAAATTAATGGTATAGGAAAAAAAGATAATTTAGAAACTTTTTTTTGGAAAAATTTAAATAATTTAATTTTATGGAAAAAAATATGAAAAAACTTGAAAACAAAAAGAGCTAGTTAATCCCTAAAAATCTCCTCGTTCGATAAGTTTAAATAAACTAAATCTGTTATATTAAAGTAAAAGGAGGTGAAAAATGGACGCTAAAGAAAAGCTTACTCAATTTGCAATTATATTTGTAATAGCTTTTATTGCTTCAGTAGTTGTATCTTACCTATATACGCTTATTGTTGAAGGTGCAGGCATAGTTAACTGGGAATTGTCTATTGTCCTAGGAATTGCTCTCGGACTAGTCAAAGTATTAAGAAAAGAGTAAATATAAGAAGAATAGAATACTTAAGTAGTATTATTTATGATAGAATTTATATTAATTGTAATTAACTGAATTATTTTCTATTTATTGTTTTTTAGACACATAATAACGTGTTTTTTTTCCTGTTCCTTCTTTTGTTAATTTTACTCCATCAACTCCTTCTTTAACTGCAACTGTTAAATATGCACTTCCAGAACTAGGTAAACCTAATTTTTCTAATATATCTCCTGCTCTAGATCCTGGATTGTTTTGCACATATTCCATAATCTTTTTTAGATTATTTTTTAAAGGAGTTTTATTTTGACTAGGAGAAAATTCTATATATAATTTAAGAGAATTTGTATAAATATTTTCTAATCTTTGTCCATCCTCTATTATTTCTTCAAATAACATTTGCATTTTATTTAGAATCGGATGGTCATTTAAAGCTAAGCCTATTTTATCTGAAAATTCATTTAAAAAACCCGCTCCATTTTCTAATAAGCTAACATTAGAAAGAACTTTTCCAACTTTCCATCTTCCTCTTTGAGCAAAACCTTGTCTATATAATCCACTCAAGACCATAGAAATACTTCCTACTGAACTTCCAATTTTCTCAGCTATTTGGTGAGCATCTAATTTTCCAGACCCTTCTAAACATTGAGCAACCTTTGCTGTTAATAAAGTATACCCCCCCACTATTTTAACATCTGAAGCTTTTCTTCCTTGTATCCATGTATAATTAAAAGGCTCTCCTCCACCTTCAGCCACATCTCCACAAGATTCATATTTAATAAAATTTATTTCTCCAAGATTTTTTAACTGTTCCATCAATCCTCTATCAGTTACATTTAATTTAGTTGCCAAATTTCTTAGGCTCTGATTTTTTTTCCTTAATTCTTCTAAAATTCTAATCCTATTAAACGGGGCAGTTCCTAAAATTTCTATGAGACTTTTCTTTTTTTTAAACTCGTAATTTAACATAAACATACTAATTGGAACTGCGTATATCTTCCCGGGGCTAGTTAAAGAAAAATATGCAGGCCTTTCTGTAGCATCTTCTGTAACTAATCCATATGTACATAATCTATTGCGAAGGTAATATGAAAAAGCTTCTTTTTGCGCAAGATAAACTCTTTCTGACTTTTCTATTCTTTTTTCTATCCTGCCTCTTAGCTGCACAATGCTTGCCGGGCCCCTATTTAATTCTAATAAAATTAATTTTTGAAAAATGTTATTTGTCTCCATTAAAACAACATTTATTCCTTTTTCTAAATCTTCTGGAAAAGGCATCTTCTTGCCTGATGTTTGTTTATTCACAATTACACTCATTTTATAAAATAAACATATATAATAGTCTTATAAGAGTTTATTTAATAGAAAATATATAATGTTAATAAAAATGATCTATTTTTAAATTCCAAATACAGAAATTATAAAAACAAGGGTGCTTATAAAAAACTATGAAGAGAAAAACCACCAACGGATTAACTGCAATATTAGCAGGATTAATGCTTGCCTTAGGTTCTTGTGGATTAGTTAAATTTTCTCATACACAAACTAGTGCAATAAAAACTAGTATTGGTACTTCACCACACCCTGAGCTAACTAAAAAGGAATTCATAGGAAATTATTATCTTTTTAATGGATTAGGGGCTGTGGGTTCTGTTGGTCTTGCTTGTTATGAAGATTTATTAAAAGAAATTAAAGAAGGGAAAAAAACAAGAAGGTGAAGCAATACAATCTGAAATTAAGAATATTGGTGATTATTTGAAGAATTTCAAACTTTAATAAAGTTCAAAGTTTAATAAAACAAGAAATAATTCTTAACCCAAAAATCTTAAAAACTTTAAATACTTATTAATTTAACCCGCAAACATACGGAAAAAGAGTTCTGATAAAGATTTAAAAAATCTTTAAGCAAGATAAAAATAAAATGAAACCCCAAATAAGAGAAAAACTAGGAAAAGGATTAGTTAATCTTAGTTTAATAATTTCAATTTCCTTGCTTTCAGCTTTTGGACTTTCTCATTTAGGTATGGGAATAAATAGAATATTAGCAGACAAGGAAGTTAATTATAATATTGGTCTAGTAAATGAAATGGGGGAAGAAAAAGCTGAAGAAGAAGGGCGTTTTAAATCAAAACATATATACAGTTTAAAAAAAGCTGTTGATTGGCATAATGCTATGATCCCTTATATGAAAGGTTGTAATTATGTTTCTGCTGGAATTCTTGCAATGGGGTGCGGATTAGGTATGGGAAGGAGATCTAGAGAATAATAAAATTCTAAAATTCTTTAGCAGCTAATGCATCTTCTTTACTATGGATATGTATTTCCCCTTCACTACTCACATAACTATAAAGAAAGCTTTTTTCTGCAAGTTTAGGGAATATATCATCCTCTAAAGAATATCCTGCATAATGCAGTATTTCTGGTTCTGCTACAAAAATAGAAGAAAAAACCATTGGGTCATCATCATGATTTGAATTATTTTTCTGTTTATGGAATGCATTGATTACTACATTTCCTTCTACTTTTACAGGGGATTTTTTTATAGGAGTTTTTCTTCCTCCTTTAATTAATGAAGAATTTGTTACCATTAAAGTTGCTATTCCATTGTGTCTAAAATGATGTTTCCATAATTTTTCTATATCCATCTTATTAAAAATTATGTCTCCAAAAATAACAAGAAAGGTCCCTTTTAATTCATCTTTTAATAATCTTAGTGAGTCTGCAGTTCCAGGTGCTTTTTCTTCTTCAATAAATCTAATAAAAACTCCGTATCTTTTTCCATCACCAACTAAATTAAAAATTGCAGTTAAAACTGGCTGTTCTCCTACAATAAAAATCCTCTTAAAATCTTTTTGTCTTAAATTATTAATTGCTAGTTCTATAACTGTGCTGTTTCCTATTTTAGCGGTTGGCCTATATTCTTTTTCACTTATTTGTAATTTTTTTCTCGGTCCTGTTGCTAAAATAACTGCTACTTTGTCTTCATAAAGTCTTTTTTCTAATAGATACTCAACTGCTTGAGATCTGTTTCTAATATAAACATTATCTACTAAAGAATCTACATTTTTCAATATTTTTCTATCCAAGCTTATTGTTATTTTTTCTTTCATTTTTATTAATAGTTATAGGTATTTAGTCTTTATAAGTATGACTGGGGTATGACAAGGTATGACTTTTTCTTAACAAGTATGAGCGTGCCTTAATATGTATTCTCGTGCCTTAGCAAAAATTACCAAACGGCGGTTTAAATAGAGTTTTTTACTAAATAAGTTATGGTTGCACAAGAATATACAAGGCCAGAAGTAAAAGAATATGGTAAAAATACTTCAGAGTTTTTAGAAAATTATGAAAAAGCTTTTGATGATTTATTAAAGGAAAAATATCTCCCTCCTGGAATGGCTGTTACATTAATCTCTAACCTCAATCTTTTAAGTAGAGATATGCCTGCAAGAGTCTTTAGAAACATTGATTATGCGCGAGGTTTTGAGGTTCCAGAAGATAGAAAAGTTTTTGCTGCGGCATATAAAAGAATAAAATCAGGAAAGGTTATTATTGAAAAGCCTGTCATGAAAAAAGCAGGAGAATTTACTTTAAATCATAATTTTGTCAGGGGCTTAAGACCTATTAGAGAAGCTAGAAGGTCTAATGTTAGTTTAAAAGAACCTCCAAATAAGAATAAATTTAATTATTCTACGCAATTATGTGATTATGAGGTTTTTGAAACTCAAAAAGATGAAAATGGATTAGAAGTAGAATTATTACAAAATAGGTATCCTTTTGCACCCTTTCATTTCCTATGGGTTCCTGAAAGAAAAAAAGTTCACGGGCAATTTATAGATCTCCCAGAAGATGAAAAGATTTTGCAAGCTGCTGTAAATTTTATATGCAATAAAGGTTATGGTCCCTCAGTCCGTTTATGCTATAATTCTCTTGGAGCTCATGCTTCTGTAAATCACTTGCATTTTCAAGGTTTTTTTAATTCTAAAACACAAAACTTGCCTATTGATAAATATATTAAAAAAGGAGAAATAGAAAGCGATAAATTTTATTTTAAAGGAAGCAGATGGATTCCTAGAAAAAATCTAGAACAAGGATTAATTGACAATATTTCCGAGATGAACCAAAGATGGGAAAATGGAGAAAAAATTGCTTATTCTTTTTATCTCACACCTCAAGGAGCAACTTTTTTTCCAAGAAAACATCAAGGAGATAAAAAATATTTTCAAAACTTAGTTAAGGCTGATTTTTCAACTGGTTTTGCTTTTTATGAAATGCTTGGTGAGATTTTACCTAAAAGAGCAGAAGCTATGGAAAAACCTAAAGAAGCAGAATCAAAAATAAAAAAATCTTTTGAATTATTGGCTCTGCCTTAAAATAATTAAAATGACAGAAGAAACTTTAGAAAGTTGGGTTAAAGAAGAAGTTCAGAGGATGGCTCCTTCTGATTCCTTGGAAATACTTACTCCTAAAAATTATCATAGAACCACTTTTGTAAATGATGTTTCTTTTGCAGTCTCTTCTATAGCTTCTAATGTAGAAGAAGCTAAAAAAATAATATGTGTTATTTTTGAAAAAATTGGGGAGCGTAAAGTTTCAAAAGGAGACGGTTATCACTCTCATTCTCAATGGTGGGAAGAAATTGTTGGAGTTTATCTTGAACGTGCTGTAGAACTAACTAAATCTCCAAAAAAACTTTACAATAGTATTTGTGAAAAAATGAATCTTAGTGAGGCAGCAAAAGATAATTTTCTGAAGTATTTATCAGATAGTTTTTCTTAATGATTTTATTCTAAAAAACCCTTTATACTACAATAATTCTTAAATATGTTTAAAAAGTTATATTATTATGAAAAAGGATGTGCTTAAGTTTGTTTTATTATTAATATTTATATTTTTAACTAGCTTAATTTCAATTGTCCAAGTTCAAGCTGATGAAGATGATATAAAAATTAGTGAAATAGATATTAGTGAAGTGATTGGTGGAATGATGAGTGAAGGATCAGATGGGAAATTTGTTGAGAAAATTGAAAAAGCTCCAATAGTATGTATTGCTTATGGAACAGATTATCTTCAAGAATCTCAAGGAACTAAAGGCCC
>CAZQKV010000013.1:0-10582 GCA_964593995.1 Candidatus Woesearchaeota archaeon | reverse complement strand
AGATACGGGAGTTGAATTAGTAAAAGCCCTTTATACAGCAGAATACAGCTTGCATGAAACAAATAGTGTAGATGAGGGTGCCCAAGGAAAATATACCAGTCAAAAAGGGTGGGAAGCAGTAATTAATAGAGCAACTAAAAGATTAGGGAATTTAGATGACTATCAAGCCCAGTATACAAAATCTGAATTTTATAAATTATCAAAAGAGCAGCTTGCAGTGGTTACTGAAGAAAAAATAACTCCCGCAGGAAGAGATTCTGGAGAAAGAAGTTATTTAACACGAGACCTTGCTAGGTTAATATAAGTTGATTTTAATTAATTTTTTAAATAAAGATTTTTTAATTATTTAGAGGTGTAAGCCTCAGATTAATTCTGAGAGATTAGATTAAAATGCTAGAATTTCCACAACAATCAATAGATAGAGCAAGGGAAATTGTTTCTCATTATAATAAAAGAACAACATCTAAATTAAAAAAAGCTAAGTTTATTTATGATGGGTCATTTTTTGAATTTGAATATGGTTTTAATGAAGCAATTAAATCAGGAAATTGTGGTAAATATTTGCATGAAATTGTAAAAGATTGTGATTGTTTTGTTATGGCAGGAGCTTTATATTTAATTGCAAAACAAGCAGGATTAAATCCAGAATTATATGAATCTCATGAAATGAAAGATATTGATGAAGGAGAAAAACCAGAAGATCGTCCTTTATTAGATCATACATTTATTACAGCTAGTCTAAGAAAAAATAAGATCCATATTTTAGATCCAGATATGAATTTATTTGGAGAAGCTACTTTTTATCCAAATATCAATGAAATTAAAGTTTATAATAAGAGAAAGAACAGATTGACATTAAGAAAATATGCAAGCTTGCAAAAATTATCTGAACAAGACTATTTAAAAAAATTACAAGAAGCAAGAAGCTCTGAAGGAGGAAGAAAAGCTTTAACTGGCACTCAAAGATTAAAAACATCAGCCAAAAAATATAATTTTATTACTTATCTTCCAGAAACACATTCTTTAAGATCTTCAATGCGCATAGGAAGAGGTTTATTTGGTCCAGAACCTTATAGCAGGTCCCTGGTTATTGATTTAATAACTCAAGTTAGTAATAATGGAAAATTTGATTTTGATAATGGTGATTTTAATTTTTATTATGTAAAAGAAGTTGGATGGTCTGAACATGAAATCCCTCAAGTGCCTTTTGTTTTTTCAGTTAAGGATGCTAAAAAAATTTGGGATATTTGGGAATCTATTGCTTTTAAGTCTGGAAGAAAATCTCCTGTTTATGGAATGAATGTATGGAAATTAGAAGAAATGGTTTTAAAAGCAGGTCTTGAAGAAGATTTTTCTATTAAAAAAAATTCAAAAGCAGAAAGATTAATTAAAGGGGATTTGAAAAAAGACTTTAATTCTTTTATAGTAACAAAAGATAAGTCAATAAATGAATTTATTCCAAGGTGTTGTAAGGATGAAATAAGTTATAGAACCTTATTAAGGACTGCGCAATTTGTAAAAGCAAGAAATTTAGCTAAATCTCCACAAAATCCTTATGGTTTATTATTTTCAGAAGAAGAGCATTTAAAGATTTTAAGAAATGAATTTGAAAAATATAAACAAGGTCTTAAAGCACTTCTTAAAATACTAGAAAATTCAACAGAAGTAAAATGTGGACTTAGAAAAGGAAGTTTTTATCATCAAGATAGAAATAGCCAAAGTTCTCTTACAAGATTTGATGCAATGGGAAAATTTCTTGAGACTATGGGGGGAATAAAAAAATATGATCCCCCTATTGCATTTTCTATATTTGCAGACAAATTCTTATTTGAACAAACAATTAATATAGAATCTGATTCAATAAACAAATTAAAAAAAGGTCTTTTTAGTAATGATTTAAAAAAAGCTGCGCAACATAAATTATATAATTATCTATTAAGCTCTCTGGTAAGTCAAAGGGAATTATTTTTAGCACAATATAAAAAAGGTTTAGAAAGAATATTAAATAAAGAAAACTGATTATTTTTTAATTTTTTATCACTTTTTCTTATTCTTCTTTATCCCTTTCTTTACTTTTTTATCTTCATCTCTCATAAATGGGAAGAAAATGACATCTTTTATTGAATCTTGTTCAGTTAATAACATCACCATCCTATCAATTCCTAATCCTAATCCTCCTGTTGGAGGCATTCCTATTTCAATAGCATTAATAAAATCCTCATCAAGAGGATTTGCTTCTTCATCGCCTTTTTTCAAAGCTTTTTGCTGTTCTTCTAATAGTTTTCTTTGCAAAATAGGATCATTTAATTCAGAATAACAATTTCCAAGTTCAGTGCCCATGCAAAAAGGTTCAAATCTTTCAATTAATCTGCATAATTTATCATTTCTATGAATCTTGCATAAAGGAGTAGTTTCTAAAGGGTGGTCAATTATATGAACTGGCTGCTCAATTCTATCCTCACAAAACTTTTCAAAAATTCCTTGAACTAGCCAGCCCCATGTTTTTTCTTTATATTCAACATCATTTTCTTTAGCAAATTTTAATAATTCAGTAACACTCATTTTTTCAACATCAATTTTTACACATTTTTTAATCATCTCTGCCATGGTCACTCTTTTCCAAGGTGCTTTAAAATCAATTATATTTCCTCTGAATTTTACCTTAGTAGTTTTATTAATTTTTTCTGCAACATACTCATAAATCTCCTCAAATAAGTCCATCATATTATTATAATCTGCATAAGCCCAGTAAATCTCCATCATACTAAATTCAGGATTATGCCACCTATCAATTCCCTCATTTCTAAAATTTCTTGATATTGTAAAAATTTTATCATAACCACCAACAATTAATCTTTTTAAATATAATTCAGGAGAAACTGCTAAATACAAATCCATATCCAAAGCATTTAAATGAGTTTTAAAAGGCTTTGCAGCTGCTCCACCATAAAGAGTTTGCAAAAGTGGGATTTCAACTTCTAAAAATCCTTTTTTTGTTAAAAATTCTCTAATCGCAGAAATTATTTTAGCTCTTTTTTCAAAAACCTGCTTAACTTCAGGATTCATAACTAAATCTAAATATCTTTTCCTATATTTTTCTTCTTTATCTTGCAACCCGTGCCATTTTTCAGGAAGTGGTAAGATTGACTTGCTGAGAATCTGTAGTTTTTTAACTAAAACAGATGTTTCTCCTGTTTTTGATTTCATTACTATGCCTTGTGCACCAACAAAATCTCCTGCATCAATATACTCTTTAAATAAATCAAAACTCTCTGCACTTGTTTCTGTTTTTTGTAAAATTAACTGAAGTCTTCCTTTTCCATCCTGGATTGTTGCAAAAATTAATTTTCCTAAATTTCTTTTAGTCATAACTCTTCCAGCAACCTTAACCTTGTCCTTACTTTTTTCATTATTTTTTAATTTTAAATGCTTTTTTTTAATATCAACAGATGAATGTGTTTGGTCAAACTTATGCGGATAAGGATCTATGCCTTTTTTTCTCAACTCTTTTAATTTTCTCAGCCTCTCATTAATTATTTGTTCTTGTCTACCCATAACAATTAATCAGCAAAAATACTTTAAATAACTTGCTAATAAGAAAAAATTAATTGTTTAGTTAGTCTAATTGTTTATTTGTCTAATAATTGTTTAATCAGAATTATTAATGGGTTTGAATATCATAAACAAACCAGTAGTTTTCATCTCCACCTGCAGATACTGTCCAATATCCTTGCCAAGGCTGGATATAATCAGGACCCATGCCCCATTTAGCATCACAATGAAATTCTATATTATCTCCTGAAAAACTATACAAGCAAATATCCATAGGATAAGGTTCATTTTCACTAGCATATGTTAAATTTGTAAGAATGCCAGTTTCACTTAAAACATATAAATCACTCCATTGAATCTTAGCATCAGGATCTGCACCACCAACACCAGGGTATGTTATAGTAAAGTCTTCAAAATGATTTGTTCTTATTTTATATGCTTCATCTTGTCTTAGCATTTTTACACTATCCCAAGAACCATCAAAACTTGCATAAGCAATTTCTGTAATTATTCCTGCATTAACAGCTTCTTCATAAGTCCAAACATTAGAGCTGTCACTGATTATTACTTTTCTAACATTTAAAGGTTTTTTAGAAGAATAACCAAGTAATGTTAAACCTTTTTTATCTAATAAAATACTTATATCAGAACCATCAGAAATTTCATCAACACTAACAGAAAAAAACTGGTCTTTAAAACCTGTTTCTGGTATTTCCAAGTTTATTTTAGAATATTTAATCCACCCGCTTTTATAAGCTTGCACACTAATAAGTGAAAAAGTACTTAATAAAGTAAGTGCTAAAATCATAATAGTTAATGTTTTTTTCATCTTAATTTTATAAAATAAGCATGAGTAATCTATTTATAAACCTTTCTATTTGTTACTATTGAATAATTAGTACAAAACATATATACTAGAGAACATAGTTTATTTTTCAAATAATTTTTAAAATAAGCTTAAATTCTTAATATTTTAAAATCTTTAAATCCCTGATGATTGATTTCTTCAACTTCAACACTTTTAACTTCTGAATGCATAGAACCTTTTTTGCATATATCCAGCATTTTATTAACATTTTCATCTCTTCCTTCAACAACAGCTTCTACATCACCATTATCTAAATTTCTGCAAAAACCTTTTAATTCTAATTTACTTGCTATCTCTTCTATAAACTTTCTAAAAAATATTCCTTGTACATTTCCACTAATCTGCATTTTATAAGTTTTCATATTAATAAATTGTTGCTTTTGTATTTAAAGTTTGGCTTTGCAGAAAATTGTCGCATAATTGCACTATAATAAACAAATATTTTTAAAATTCAACTGATACTAAGAATCATGCCAAAAAGCAAGCCAATAAACAAGTATGTATTAACAATTGAAGATAGCAGAAAAGCAGTATTAATTGATGGTTTAATGAATCATTATGGATTAATGGATAATTACAATCGTTTAAAAAGAGATAGTTATACTACAAACTGGAAAAAAGGCAAAGGAAATCATGAATATGAAGATAAGATTTTTACATTCACAGAATTAAAAAAAATTAAAATAAGGCTTCACTTAAATACGCCTCATTATATAGAAAAAAAAGGAGACAGAGAAATACATAGGCCTATAAAAGATAAGGAAAGTTTGGAAATAATTATAACTAAAAAAAGAGGAGGATCATTATCAAAGGAAGAAATTAGAGATGCAATATACCAAATAGAAAGAGAAACAGGGGAAAGGGGGATTTTACAATCTCCTATCTAATTCATTATTTATTATAATAAAAGTCTGGCTTGCAAAATAAATTTCTTTTCCAATTGAAACCTTATCTTTGAATTTTTTGACTTCTTTTTTAGGAAGTCCTTCATGATCTCCAATAATAAATACACAATTTTCCAAACCCTCATTTTTTAACTCCCTGATACTCTCACCTTTACTATCTAAAATACAAATCTTTTTTCCTTTTTCTTCAAGTTCCCCCAACAGTTTTGCAAAGCTCTTTTTCTCAATAAAACATCCTGGAAAAACCTGCGTTTTTCTGCCTTCCTTACATTTGTACAACATTCTTTTTATTAATCCTGCAATATCTTTTTTACTAATTGGAGGCCCCTTGTCAGAAATAATTTCTAAATGCATTGGAGGATTTGGAGGCCCATTAAAAATAAGATGAAGATGAACATCTTGCCTTATTTTATTTGATAAAAACAAGGCTTGTATAATAACATTGCAAACAATATCCATTCTGCCTGCTTTCATTAAATCTTTAAAATTCCCGCTTGTCCGAGCTTTTTCAGAATAATAAATAAATTCTCTCATATAAATGAACAGAATTTAAAGTTTAAAGGGTTAACTGTGGTTTAATTATTAATCATTGTGAAGAGCTATGAAGAGCATTTTGTGTTAAAACAAAATTTCTTTGTGCAAGAAGACCGCTGACTAATCTGCTATCTTCTTGAATATTACTTAAGCAACTTCTATAACATTGATCTCTTTGATTAATCGGGGCAGTTTGAAGAGTGGTTTTAGCTTGCTCTAATTTATCAGAAGCTTGCTCAAGAGCCAGCCCATTTACAATAAGCTTGTCATCGGTCCAATAATTTTTTATTATTGAATCAACATCTTCAAGAACTTTATATGCGCTTTCAACAGCCACGGGAAGATCTGGAGGTTCTTCATCACCCATGTTTAATATAAGTCAATTTCATATAAAAACCTTCTGATTTTAGTTTTTTACAAACTTTGCTTTTGCAACAATTATTAATTTTTCTGATTTATCAGAACTTGCTATCTTTTCATATATGCCAATAAACTGGTTTTTAATAAAAGCACAAAATAATCCAGAATTAGGAAGTTCTTCAATATCTTTAATGTTCTCAATATCTTGTTTTGTTAAAGGTTTTCCATTTAATAATTGTTTTATATTTTTTTCTTTAATTTTCACAACAGGGAGAATTTCACTTATAATTTCTGCAGGAATTAAAATCTTTCTCAACAAGTTTTCATCACCTTTTTCATATTTTTCAAATGCTTTTTCAATTTCTTCAATTGAATGAGCCTGATTTTCTTTAAAAATTCCAGCTCTAATTCTTCTTAATTCAATCATATGAGCTCCGCCAATATTTTCACCTAAATCATGAATTAATTTTCTAATATAAGTTCCTGCTTCAACATCACAATGAAAACTAATTATCTTCTCCTCAATTTTTATTATTTTAAATTTATTAATTGTTCTTTGCCTTTCAACTCTTTTAACTCTTGATTTTACAGGGGGCTTTTGCTTAATTTTTCCAATAAATTTTTTCATTTCTTTTTCAAGCTTTTTCTTGCTTATCTTTTTATGAACATACATCTTGCCAACATACTCTTTATTATGATGCATAAAATATTCAACTAATTTGCATGCCCTGTTTAATGCAAATGGAAGAACCCCTGTAACCATTGGGTCCAGTGTCCCAAAATGCCCAACCTTTTTTACATTTAATATTTCTCCTATTTTGTTTATTGCAGAAAAACTAGTTAGCCCTGCTGGCTTATCTAAAACAATTATTGAAAATTCTAATAATTCTGAAATTGGCTTTTCAGACTGGGTTTTTGAAGTATTTACCATTGTTATAATCTGATTAAGAAACTTTATTAAATTATTAAAACTAGGAATGTTTGGGAGATAATGGTTAAAATCATGAATAATACTGTGAAAAGAATTATGAATTTCATTATTTTTTTATTTTTGTAGTATCCCCAAACAAAAGGAGCAACAAATAAACTTGTAACAATATATATTATAAAAAGCGGAATAAGGATTTCGAAATACCAATGTCTAAGCATGCCTGTAAATAGAATTAAAAAAAGTATAGGAATCACAAGAGAGATAAGCAAAGTTTTTATAATTATTTTTATAAATGAAGAATTATCATTTTTTATTTTTTTTGACTCATTAGGCTTGGCATCAATTTTAATAAAAGATGCAATTGAGAATCCAAGTAATGTTAAAAAATTCCACAAACCAAAAAAAAGAAATCTTATTTTTGATATTCTTCTATATCTGAAAATAATCATACCAGAAAACAAACTTGCTAAACAAGAGCATAATATAAAAAATATTAAACCATAAACTAACCCTGATCTGTTTATAAAATCAGCAACCTTTACTTTTATGGGGGTGGAGACATCCATCCATAAATCCCGGGTTAAATCTTTTGAAGAAGCATTTACTTTGATTTTTGTGTATTTTACATTAGTTACAACAAATCCTTGTTTTCTACCCTCCATTGCATAATAGTCAGAAGTTTCTTTTTCATATCCTGCAAAAAAATCCCCTAATTCTTCTGGAGCAACTAATCTATTTTCAAAAAAATAATCTATTTTAGTATCAGCTTTTATTCCCTTATATAATTCAGGCTCAACATAGTCCAGAACATAAATAACTGCTGGAACCCTCTTATCCCCATAAACAGAGGTTGGTTTTAAGGGATAATATAGTCTTTCAGTGGGAAATGTAATAAAGACACCAATTAAACTTCCAGTCCTGCCCCCTGGATAGTATCTTCCCATTAACTCTCCTTGCTCTTGTTTGAATTTTTCAATATCAGAAATCCAAGATATTACAAAAGAATACTCTTGATTAACATATTCATCTAAAATTGATTTTGAAGATTCTGGTAAGTTTAATCCTTTTGAAGCTACATAATTTGCCAATGAAGAACCATTGGTTGCAGAAACCAATTCAGTAGTGAGTCCCATTTTTTCAATACTTTCATAAACAACAGTCCCTTTAGTTAATCCGTCGTAATTTCTACCAAAATATTCACCAAATTCACTAGTTCCTTTGGTCATCATCATTGTAAGCGCAAAAGGGAAAGTATAAATCTGACTTAGTCTTATTATCATAAATACTTCAGAAACAGATTGTTCTGTTCTTTCTTCAGTATTATAACCAAGAAGCTCAGGAAAACCTTTAATGATATTAATAGAAGTTTTATCTGGTTTGGCAGGGATAGGAAAAATCCAAACTGCTTTTTCTCCAGTTAGTTTTTGCCCTGTACTTACTGTTAGAATCATATTCTGGAGTCCATTTTTATAATTAATTGCACAAAATTGTTGTTCTTCATCAAATAATCCCCACATATCTTCATCATATATATGAATAAAACCATCAGCAGATGCAGCAGGAATAAGTAAAGAAAAGCATAGTATAATTATAAAAAGAGAAAGTATTTTTTTCATGTTGCCACCTTCTTTATAATCAAAATAACTAACTTTATATAAATGTTTCTAAACTTTTAAGAAACTTTATATATTTTAATAAATTAAGTTAATAATGAAAAAGATATTCAAGTTTATAATTTCAATAGCAATCCCTTTAATAATTGGTTTTTTAGGTTCTTTTTTTACTTCAAGTTCTGTTAGCTCCTGGTATCTAACAATCAATAAGCCTTTTTTTAATCCTCCTAACTGGATTTTTGGCCCTGTTTGGACATTTCTTTTTATATTAATTGGATTATCTTTTTATTTTGTTTGGATAAAAGATTTTGGAAAACAAAGCAGAAAACAAAATGAAAAACAAAAGAAAAAAATTATTGGGGTTTACTGTGTGCAATTAGCTTTGAATTTCTTATGGTCTATATTTTTCTTTGGTTTAAGAAATCCTTTGCTCAGCTTTATAGAAATAATAATTCTCTGGTTTTTTATAATAGCAAATATAATTTTATTTTACAGGGTTTCAGAAAAAGCAGGTTATCTTCTTATACCTTATTTATTCTGGGTAAGTTTTGCAGCTATACTTAATTTTGCGATTGTTATGCTTAATATTTAAATTGGAAAAGTTTTTTATCTAACAAGAGGGATTGTTGCTTTATTTTCGAACATTTTGCTGAAACTTCTTTTAGGGTTTATAGTTGAGCCTGCTTAAAAATCAAATTTTTCTTACAATTCCATTAGTTGCATTAACTTCAATTTCATCTCCATCTTTGAAAATTTCTGTGGCGTATTTTGTTCCAACCACACATGGAATCCCAAACTCTCTTGAGACAATCGCGGCGTGGCTCATTAATCCACCTTCATCTGTGACTATCGCCGCCGCCTTTTCCATAATTATAACCATTTCAGGTCCGGTTGTTGTGGAAACTAAAATTTCTCCTTTTTGTAATTTATGTAGATGCTCTTCTGGATTCATATAAAAAGGAATAACCCTGACTCTGCCTTTTGCATAACCTTTACTTGCCGGAGTTCCAATAACTTCCTCCTTTGGTATATCCTTTTTTAATCCCCTTATTTTTCTATATGCTTCCCCACCAGAAGAAACAATGAGCTGTCTTTTTTCATCATCCCATTTAACAAAAGAATAGATATGTCTCTCTGAACAATCTTTTACTTCTCCTCCTTTAATCAAATTTTCCACTTCTTCAGAAGTCATAGAAGTAGAGTCTTCCCTCTTTGTTCTTATAACTATCTGGCCCAAAACTTCTGATAAAAATGAATTTTGTCCTAGTGCCAAATCATTCAGAAGTTTTCTATATTCAAATTTCAAATGTTGCATTGAAATTATATAATCTGCAAGTTTTCTCTCTTTTTCAGGCCAAGATGCCAAATCCACTTTGTTTAATAAAATTTCTTCAAATGAATTTTCTATTTTTGTAGCATAGTCATTTAATTCAGATTCAACCTTATTGAAATAAAAAAATTCCGTTTCTTTATATGTATCAAAGAATTCAATTACAAATTGCCTGAATTCGCTTAAGAAATAAATAAATTCTTCTTTTGAGATTTCTTTAATATTTACTTCTTTTAGTTTTTTTGTTTTTTCTAGAAATATTTTATATCTTTCTTTAAAACTCTTAAATGTGTTCTCATCTAAAGCCATCTGAAAACCTTGTTCAGATAGCTCTTCTAATATTTTTTCCGAGAGAAAAAACGCCCACTTTCCATTTTTTATTGTAACAATTGGGTTAAATTTGCCATAAGCAGGGACAAATAGGTCTGTGATGAAAATATTTGAGTATGGTAATTTGAATACTAATTCGTATTTCATGATTATTTATAG
>CAZQKV010000012.1:0-10634 GCA_964593995.1 Candidatus Woesearchaeota archaeon | reverse complement strand
TTTATATCACAATTCTTTATCTGCACATAATCTGTATGAGCTACATAAACTCCATTTGTAATATTAATTTCATCAAAAATAACATAATGAGATGTATGGTCACTCAATCTTCCAGACACATCAATGCTTTCAAAACTAACACTTGCTCCAACATCTGCCCTATAAGTTGTCCATTCGCTCCTTTTTATTTCATCTATACTGCTTATTAAACCATAATAATTAGAATTTCCAGATTCTCCATAAGGGCCATAATTTCCATCTTTTATAATAACTAAACTTCCCTCTGGAATTGGCCTTATCGGAATATAATTTGTTCCCCAATCATCTAACCTAGAGATATTACACCATGGAACTGCCTCTGTCCCAGGCCCAGAATCATTACAATTATCATCTAATTGTGAAACATAATAAACACTTTCAATACAGTCTGTTCCATTCCACCTACAAGCTAAACAATCATTTATCTCACACTCTGTTTCATTGTAATCAGAGCATGTAATTCCATAGCAAGGATTTAGTTCACACCATCCACTTGAATTACATATTTCATTAATATCACAATTATCACTGCAATCTAAAACATTCTTACACCCATCACTTAAACCAGTTCCGCACTGCCCAGGATAATTTGCACATGTTTTTGAAGGAGTACATCCTCCATTATCACCGTTTCCCCCGCTTGGACCTCCTCCCCCAGGAGTAGTTGTAGGAATTGTATCATTTGTTTGATTATCTATACTGCTGCTAGGAATCATCTGTTGAGAATCATTAAAACTAGACTCATTAATATCAGTATCACTAACAATACTATCATTAAAAGGAACATTTTCACTAAGCAAGTTCATCCCAACATAAAAAGCAAGAAGACCTAAAACAATAAGTCCAATGATAATTCCAACAACAAGAATAATCTTTTTCTTGTCTGATTTGTTTGTCTTGTCTGGTTTCTTTAAATTATTTTTAATCTCTGTTTTTCCGACTACAGCTTCTCTTTTTGTTATTTTTAGCTGCTCAACTGCCTTTTCCTTAATTTTCCCTTTTTTTGACATATTATCCCTAAGAAAAACAAGTTAATAAATTTAATTAAGAAATCCTTAAAAAAGAAAATAAGTCTTTTATCCAATTCCAGAACCTTTTCAAAGGACTTAGGGTTGGCATCTCACAAAAACTAGAACAATCATTATCATCACAATCAATTAAATCATCACAATCATTATCAAACCAATCATTACAAATATATTCTTCACTTTCTCCTGCCCCAAACTCACAAGCCCTCCATGGCTCAAGATTACAAGTTTGATTATATTTAGTTCTAAGGATAGTAAGATCTTTTAGACTTACAGAAAATAAGTCCGGGGTTCTTGAACTGACAGGGGCTCTATCAATATCAGAATAATTGCAAAATAAGTTACTCTCATTGCACCCGATTGAAATAAACCAAATACGGAAAACATCAAGGTCTTCTTCACCCACGCTCCCATTATGATTTATATCTGCTCCTCCGCATATTTCAAATCCACCATGAATAAAACAATTAGAAAAATCAGCACAATAATAACAATCTTCCTCATTTAAGAATTTAATGAAATCACAAGAACCACCAATACATAAATCATAAGAACAATCATCAAAATCTTCACATTGAGAATTATCTGTACAAGGTAAAGGCTTACAAGTATTATCTAACCAACAATATTCACCTGTGCTGCATTCTGTATGATTTACACACTCTTTACAAGAATAAGCAACACAATGAGGTTTAGTTGGATTTTTTGATAAACAGTCCTCGTCTGCAACACATTCCTCGCAAACACTACCAATGCAATAAGGAAATCCAGGATTATCTGCTGCACAAGTCTCATTATTAAGACAAGCAACACAAGTGTAAGAATCAGAACAGTAAGGTTTTGCAGGATTTTTACAATCTTCATTTTCAATACATTCTTTACAAGTCTCATAAACACAACGAGGCTTGTCCTCACCACAATGCGCATCTTCTAGACACTCTCTACACTGGAAATATGCATTACAATATGCCTTATATGCAGGACAGTGCCTCTCTAACCAACATTTAGGAAAAGAATAATCACTATTAGGAAAACTATCAAAATAATCTTCTTCTATATTCCAAAAACAATCTACATCAGGATCCCCCTCCTTTGTTGATGAGATATTAAAAGGTGAATTAAAATGTTCATATTCCCAAAAATCAGGCAAATCATCATTATCTATATCAAGCCTATATTTAAAATATGCATAATTTGTTAAATCATTTTCAGGCTCACTAGGATTCCAAACTCTTAGTTTCATTGTAAAATTCTGCTCTTTATTAACATCTACAACAAAATCTTCTAAACTTTCATAAAGCAATAAACCATATGCAGATTTTGTATCATTAACTAAGTGCTCCCAATTTACATCACAATAACTCATATCCTCACTATCACAAAAATAAAGGGCCCAATGAGTATCATTTAAATTATCTTGCCCATGAAATGCATTAATATACAGCTTAGAATTAATATCTTTCTTTAAAAAAATATATCCTGTATTATCATCATTTAGATTATTAACTCCATTATTAACATAAATTTTAACACCAGACGGCCTATAAGCAGGATCTCCATAAATTATCCCAGACATTCCATTGCTTGAAACATATAATAAACTTTCACCTAGACTTCTTCCAGAATAAAAACCACCTATAAAATGGCGTGTTCTGCTAAAAGCATATCCTCCTGTCAAAAAATGAGAGGAAGAACCCCACCAACCAATTCCACCTAATCTATCTATTGCATTTGAAGCATAGTCTCCTGCCTGTGTATAGCCAATATAAGTGGCATTAAAACTAGCTTGTTGCAAATCTAATAAATTTTCCCCTGTTTCTGAATCTATAAATTCAAAACCATCCAAATCCAGCCATCTTTTCAGGGGTCTGTCTAAACTAGAATAAACATCTACTAGCACTCTGTTTATACTTTCACTGTCTCTGTTATTAATTGTAAAATTAGCTTCTTCTGTTGTCCAATCCATGGCCTCTGCATTTAGATCAATATACTTATAAGTAGTCGAAAGATAAGGTGCACTATCAAAATAAACCCACAAATGTAAAACTATTCTTGCATTTTCATTTTCAGGATTTCTGTGCCTGAAACGAATTGTAAAATTATGATTTCCATTAATATAAATTGATGGGGAAGGATTTACATACTGTCTTAAATTTACTCCTATCATTTCCTCACATCCTACAATAGTTTCGTTTTCAAGAACACACTCCGGCCCTGCAACAGAATCTAAAGAACCAAAATGAAGATACTTATCATCCATAAACTGAGAATTTTGATAAGCTCCACTCTTCAAAATAATAGGAGGAGTCTTTTCATATTTCCCATTACCGCCAGATATCTGCCCCCATCCAGAAGGCCAAAAGCCATAATATTGAACTGGCCAAGAAATTAACTGCCAACCTAAAAATCCGTCTGCAACACCAACACAGTCTGTATTTATTTCTTTAAAATAATCTTTAGAATTAGCCTTACATTCCTGCTTCTCCAATTCTGTTGGCATATCCTTGCATAAAGTAATGCAATCCACATCTGTTTTCCTCCAGTTTAGCATATTATTAAAACCATCAAAAGCATTATGTCCATTGCCTTCATATTCATGCCCTAAAAAAATGCCAGCATTAATTGCTAAAGGGATTTCATTTTTCCCAGGTTCTCCAGGTATAGGGCCAATAGTTGCACCTACCCTGCATTCCTCATAAGGCCATTTACTTACATTTAAATAATCTGCACATTTAGGAGTAAAATCAGAAGTTAATCTTCTAAAAAAATCATAAACCTCTATACTCTGACCAATTTGAGGATAGTTTATCAGACTAACTAAAAAATTACCAGAAACCCCTTTTTTCTCAGCAGCAATTGTTCTATCAATTAACTCAAAAGTTCTTTCTTTTGTCATAGCTTCTACCCTTCCATAAGCAATAAATTCATCTAATGCCGGATCAATATCTCTTATATATCCCTTGTGAGAAAATTCTGGTTGATAATCTAAAGTATCAGGATTCGCTCCATGATAATGAGAAGGAGTAAATGCCCCATATCCCTCTACCTCAAAAATATTATAATCCCTATAAAGCATTAAAGCAAGATAAAAGTCTAGAGAGGGTTCTTCTTCATCAGCAGGCCAACCAGTCCCTGTTAGTCTTGGAGGAATTCCCCTAATAATTGCTAAATGTGTAATTGGTGAAACAGCTGCAATTTCTTTTATCCTTGAAATATTACATTCTCCTACTAAGTTTTCAGAAACTAAATTACAAAGGCATTCCTCTACAATAACCTTCCTAACACCGATAAGCTGCTCAGCAGTAGCAAACTGTCCTAAAGGCAATTTAATATGGCAGATCTGTTTATAATCCATTCCCCTAGCATCTGCATAATACTCAGCTATTTCCTGAGCATCTAAAGAGTTCTCGTTGTAAAGGATTAGAATGTTATTTGACAAATCAAAATTTTGAATCCTCTCTTTTTCTACACAACTCCTTTTATCACAATATTCCAGAACTTCACAAACTCCGCAAATCCCTCCGCATCCATCATTCCCACATTCTTTGTTCGTGCAATCAGGAGTACAACCTTCATCATCCCCCTTTCCACCCGAACTCCCGCCAGGACTTGGAGTAATAATTGTATTATTTGTCTGATTAACAATATCCGTATCATTAAAAATTGGAATTAGCTGATCAGAATCATTAACAACACTGTCATTAAGTATAGTATCATTAAAATCTTCTTTTTCAATTAAATTCATTCCAATAAAAAATGATAATATAATTAAAACAATAAATAAAATAATTAGAGCACTTATTTTCAGAAACCTTTTTTTTGATTTGGATTTTTCAAGCCCTCTTAAGACCTTAATATCTTGGGGGATTTCTTGCTTTTTTATCTCTCTCTCTTTTTGCATAATGCATCAAAGAAAAACAAGTTAATAAATTTAATTAGAATTAATTAAAAAACCAGAAACTAATATCAAAAACCCTTAATAACTCATAATCACCCAAAATAAGTTTCATTATTTTCTTTTTTATACGTGCCTTCACCATTATTCAACTTATAAATAACATCCATAAAAGGGGTCTTAATCTGGTTACTTAAAATATCCGCGGCCCTTTTAATAAAATCAGCTTCCTTTAATTCATCACAATCTAAATCTAATGATACAATCTCAATTTCAAGCTTTCCGAGAGTTTCATGAATTTTAATAAGCTCTTCTCTATCTGAATTATCTAATTTCTTTATAAGCTTAAAAAAGAAAATCGGAGCATTACTTGGATTTAAAATAACTTCAACAAACCTTAGATAACCTATGATTCTTTCAGAAATAATTCTTCTTATTTTTCTTAATAAAAATTCAGTGTCTACATCAATATCTTCAATATCAAATAATTTGTTTAATTCAGAAAATTCTAAAAGACCATACTTTTCCTTGAAAATATTATAAGCTTTTTTTAATTCATCAAGGCTTGAGCAATTCTCATCATCTGCCATAACCTGCATAGAATTAAAGGGTTTATAAAATTAATCATAAAAATCCCTTAGAATTATGTTCTGCATTATTCTTCTTTTTTAGGTTTTAAAGAATCTTTGCCGCAATCATCAATATAATCTAATACTCTTTCTGTAGTTTCCTCTGTATCAATCACTTTTCTTTTTTTTATATCTATGAATTTTATATTCTTTTCTTTCATAAATTAAATTAATAAATTGTAAATTTAAACTTTACTATATCTAAACCCTTATATCAAATACTTTTAATCAACTTTCTAAATTATAAGAAAGAGGCTCTAAGGGCAGATTCCAAAAAATTTTTTCTGTTTCTTCAATATCATTAACATCATCAAATTCATCAGAGAGATTGTCCTGTTTTCTTACAAGACAATCTCTCTTGTCAAAGGTATACGAAACATTCATTTTAGGATTTCACAAACCACCAGAAAATTTAGAATCCAAAAAAGCCAGGATAGTTTGGTATATATACTTAAGTTGTCTTATTTAAGACAAAGCTTTATTTAAAAACCTCCACAATTAAATTAATTAGATATTTTTTCATATCCTATCATATTCTTTTTGTTTTTAAATAGTTCTTAGACTTCAAGAGGGATTGAAGTCTAAAGAGAAATTCAAAATCAAAAGCCACAACCGGGAATCGAACCCGGGACCTCTACCTTACCAAGGTAGCGCTCTAACCAAAACTGAGCTATTGCGGCACAAATATTTTGTATTATACCTAAATAATTATTTACATTATGTGATATAAACACCTTATTAAGTTGATTTTAAAAATATAACTATGCTGAAACTTTTATAAACACTAAAAACCTTAGAGCTTTATGAAAAATAGGTACACATTTATATTGATGGGGATTTTAGTGATGTCGATTATATTAACAATACTTCTTTCTAGCATCCCTATTATAAGAAATAAATTAGCATCATCAAATCCTTTAAATGGTTATAAAAACATTAAAGATGCAATTAATGGAATTAGTTTAGAAGAAGGGAATTTATCTGAAGGAGAACTTGAAGGAACCTTGTTTTCTGGACCTGGATGCACTGATAAAGAAATCTCTTATTCTATAATAAAAATATCAGAAAACACTTCTGAAAATGAATTTATAGAAGATATTTGTATTAGCAAAACAGTAGAATGCTCATTAGCAATAGAAAATCTTGATGATTTAGAAGCAGGAGTTTTTGAAATAGAATTCGTATTAATAAACAATGATAAAATAGACTCAGAAATAGTAAGTCAGTCTATAGAAGCTAAAGAAGAAAAAAGCTTTAAAAAAACATTTAATATCCAAAGTCAGGGACAAGAAGGGTATGCTAATCAAGAATTATCATGTTCTTATAATTTAATTTCTATTCCAACAAAACAAGTTTGTTAAGAATCAGAAATGCTTTTATGCAGCTATCTAAGGAAATTGGGAAAAAGCCATTAGAGGAAATAACCCAAAAGCAAATAACAGAAATATGCAATAAAAAGTATTCTGAGGATTTTGTAATAATTATTTATCAAAGAAATAAAGAAATCATTTATCAGGAAGCCACTCCATCTTAACAACATATCCAACAACAGCACCCCCATTACTAATTAAACTATTCATCCATTCTGCATAAGATTTAAAAAAAAGATCTGCATTTTCTCTGCTATTTAATCTAATGTTCTCATTAGAAATAATAAAAAAAGCCCCAATAAGCAAAAACATAATAATAAACATTAAAACTTTCATCTTACTATGTTTTAGGAGCATTTATTTCTGTTTTATTAAAAAAAGTTCCATTTGTAGTTGTCCAATTCATATTAACTGCGTTTCCAGTTAATGCCCGAAGATTTCGAAAACCATGAGCAAGCCATCCAAAATAAACTTTCATGCCACCATATACTCCTTTAGTAGTGCTAAAATCAAGTTTATTTACACTATTTACAACTGAAAAAGTACCATATAAAAACAAGGCAAGTAAAACAAGAAGTACAATAAAATACCTATGCTTCATGTGATTCATCTTAATTACAACTATCCCAATAAATACTAAAATCGCAAAAATTACCCAACTTATCATACAGCTCTTTCCTTATTATTTTCCTGCTTTTATTATTTATAATAAACTTGTTTAGTATAAAAAGATTTTGGTATTGAAATTACTTCTTAGTGTGTTTATATCGAATACTCTTAAATCCCTCAATAAACAAAAAGGCAGTAAGACTAACCCACAAAACTTGTATCCACTCAAAAAGACTTAATGGAGTAAAATGAAATAAATACCTTAAACCTGTATATAAAACAAGCAAATGCAGCGTAATTGAGACTATTACCGCATAAACCAAACTCTCATTCATCTTAGATTTTAATATTGGTTTGCTGCTCTTACAATTAAACACTAAAAACATCTGAAACATAACTGAGGCAGTTACAATCATTGTTTGTGCTTTTGTCATATCTAAAGGATCCTTATACAAATAAAAGAATATAAAATCAACTAAAAAGGCAATAAGACCTACAACTATTATAAATAAAGTTATGTTTTTCAAAATCCCTTCTTTAACTGGTTTTCTTTTCATAACCCCCTCTTCTATTGGCTCGCTGCTTAAGGCTAAAGAAGGCAAAATATCTGCAGCAAGATTAATCCACAATATCTGCAAGGGCAATAAAGGCAAGAAATGTAGGTCTCTCCATATTAAAACAACAAGAATAACTAAAATAACTTCTGCAAAATTAGCAGATAATAAAAACTTTATAAACTTTTTAACATTATCATAAATTCTTCTTCCTTCCTCAACCCCATTAACAATTGAAGCAAAATTATCATCTAATAAAACCATATCTGAAGCATCTCTAGCAACATCAGTTCCTCTTATCCCCATAGAAATCCCAATATCTGCTCTTTTCAAAGCAAGAGTATCATTAACTCCATCACCAGTCATTGCAACAATTTCCTCTTTTTTCTTTAAAGTATTAATAATTCTTAATTTATCTTCAGGAGAAATTCTAGAAAAGACAGCCACATTACTTATTTTATCAAATAGCTCTTTATCACTCATTTTCTGCAGTTCCTTGCTATCAATCATCTCTCCTTCTAATCCAATTTGTTTAGCAACAGCATCGGCAGTTAATTTAGAGTCTCCTGTTATCATTAACACCTTAATCCCTGCTTTTTTACAGTTCTTGATTGCCTTTTTTACCTCTGGTCTTGGGGGATCAATCATTCCTTGGAAACCAACAAAAACAAGATTATTTTCAGAATTATCAATAGAAAAATCTTTTTTTCCTGAAAATTCTTTATATGCAAATCCCAAAACTCTTAATCCTTGCTTAGCCATATCTTCAAAAACCTTATACAAACTCTCTCTTTTTTTAGAAGTTAGCTTAACTTTTTTTCCTTCTATTAATTCATAATCACACCTATCAATAACCTCTTCAGGGGCCCCCTTAACGTAACTTACAAATTTTCTTCCAGATTTTCTAATAATAGACATCATTTTTCTTTCAGAAGTAAATGGAAATTCTTTCACACTCGGCTCTTTATCAGTTAATTCTTTTTTATCTAAAAAATTATTTTTAGCTGAAATAATTAGTGCAATTTCAGTAGGATCTCCAATAAAATATTCTTTATCATCTTCATCTTTTTCTAATCTCGCCTTATTACATAAAATCCCTGTTTTTAATAATAAATCTTTTCCTTTTTTTGGATTAACCTTACCATTTGCATAGATACTTGAAATCTCCATCTTTTCTTCAGTAAGGGTCCCTGTCTTATCTGTACAAATAACTGTAACTCTTCCAAGAGTTTCAGAAGCAGGCAACTTTCTAATTAATATTTTCCTCTTTAACATTCTCTTTGTAGCAAAAGCTAATCCTAATGAGATTACAGCAGGCAAGCCCTCTGGAATAGCAGAAACAGCTAAACTAACTGCAACTAAAAAAGAATTAAAAAGTTCAGCACCAATTGAAACCATTAAAACAACAATTAGTGCTGATAAGGCTAAAATAAAAGCTGCTACTCTTTTTGCAAAACTATCTAACTTATCTTTAAAAGGATTTTTTTCTGGCTTAACTTTTTGAACCAATTCGGAAATTCTCCCTAACTCTGTTTTCATACCAGTTTCAACAACAATTGCTCTCCCGCTCCCACTAACAACTACTGTTCCTTGATAAACCATGTTAATTCTATCAGCCAAGGGCAAAGAAACATCTAATCTTTGTATGGACTTTTCTTCTGGAACACTTTCTCCAGTCAAAGCAGCCTCATTAATTTTTAATCCATTAGATTCAACAATTCTTGCATCAGCATTTATTTTGTCTCCTTCTTCTAAAACTAAAATATCTCCAGGAACTATTTTTCTTGAATCAATTTTAACTACCTTCCCATTTCTCATAACTTTTGAAAAAGGCACCATCATTTTCTTTAATTCTTCTATAGCCTTCTCAGCCTTATATTCTTCAAAAAATCCAAATCCAGCATTAATAACAACAATCGCAAGAATGACTATTGCATCAATTTTAGATTTCATAAAAAAAGAAATAATTGCAGCAAAAATTAAGATTAAAATCAGAAATGATTTAAACTGTTCTAAAAAAACCTTCAAAGCATTAAATCTCCTTACTTTTTTTAGTTCGTTTGCCCCAAACTTTTTTAGGTTTTCTTCTGCTCTTTTTTCTTCAAGTCCATTTTCACTAGAACCTACTTTTTCAATTACCTCTCTTACAGACAATGCATGATAATCCATAATATATAACAGAGAAGACACTTAAAAAAGCTTACCTTATTAGAAATATTAAAAAACAAAACTATTCCTTATTTTTAGCAGCTAGAAATTTCCACCAAGGTCTTTTTAATTTTATAACTTCCCCAGTATCAGAATCAACTTCTGCAACCTCAGTAATTTTCTTAGGAAAAATTCCAAATACCCTATACCTTCTTTGAATTCTCACTTCATAAGTCCCATCCTCATTTAAAGTAATATTGCAATCAGTGCAATTTCTCATTTTTAATTTTTTCAAAACCCTCTCTTTAATCTGGTCTGGCATGAATTTCAATTTTTTCATAATTTTCTTTTGCGCCCTAGTA